>NZ_VRUW01000030.1:0-55741 GCF_008039475.1 Methylobacterium sp. WL12
CTACACGAGCGGTGTCGCATCTTCGCTCGTTGCCAATCCCAGCCTCGCCAACGTGGTCTTCGGATCGGGGCTGTTCGGGGACCAGCGCCTTCGCGACCTCGTCGGGCGCTACGTCACCACCGACTTGCTGGCGGCGGTGGCGAACGAGCATGCCAAGGGTCGACGTCTCCTGGTCATGACGACGAACCTCGACGCCAAGCGGGCCATGGTCTGGAACATGGGCACCATCGCCGCGAGCGGCGCCCCGAACGCCGCCGCCCTGTTCCGTGACGTGCTCACGGCGTCGGCCAGCGTGCCGGCGGTGTTCAAGCCGCAGCTTCTCGACGTGCAGGCCGAGGGACGCGTCCACCAGGAACTCCACGTCGACGGCGCCGTGGTCGCGCCGGTCTTCATCCTGCCCCAGGCGGCGCTCGTGGGCGACAGGATCCGTGGCGCCCCGGGGAAGGCGGACTTCTTCGTGCTCATGAACGGGCGGATCGATCCCGAGTTCGAAATCGTGCGGGCCGAGACCCTGCCCATCGTCCAGCAGACCCTCGCCACTGGGGCGCAGGCGCGCAGCTCGGCAAGCCTGGCGGCGGCCTACGCCTTCGCCGCCAGCCGCCGGGCTGGGTTCCACCTCGCCTACATCGACGGGTCGGCTCCCAGGCCGACGACGGTGGACGGCTTCGAGGTCTCGTACATGCGAAGCCTCTACGAGGCCGGCTTCGAGAAGGCGCGATCCGGGATCGCCTGGCGCAGCAGGGTTCCGCTGACCCCGCCCGGCGACGTCGCAAGCTCGGTCGGAGCGCCTCGGCGAGGCCCAGGATCAGGGTTCTGAAAGGGCCGATTTTCGGATCGCATCGTTCCGCGATGATTCGCGGTCGATGCCTCACAAAGGGTTCGCCGGACCCAACGCTCTCCTCACGCGAACCGATGTGTTCCAGGGATCACGGAGGATGAGGTCGTCGCCGTCTTCTCGGATTTCCTCACGGATGGACCGCACGGTCGCCCGAAGCGCCGTGAGGCAGGCGGCATCGCGCATGAGGATCTCGAATCCCGCAAGGCCCGCACCTCCCGGCTTTCGCGGTCCGGCCCCGGCGCTTCTCCAGATGTTGGCGGCGATCTGATGATGATACCCGCCCATGCCGTAGAAGCGTGCGCTCGGCACCAGTTCGTTGGTCTGGAAACCGAGGAGCGTCGCGTAGAACCGATCCGCCAGGGCGAGGTCGTCGACCTGGAGATGGACATGCCCGATGCAGCCGTCTGACGGCATCCCAGACCACGGACCGTCCTTGGCCCGCATCAGCTCTCGAAGGTCGAGCCGCTCGCTGCCCATTCGGACGAGGTCGTCGATGACCGTCCAGGTTTCGCTCGGCCGGTCCGCATAGACCTCGACGCCGTTCCCCTCCGGATCGCGGAGGTATACGGCCTCGCTCACGCGGTGGTCCGATGCGCCGTCGATGACGACCCCACCGCGCATCGCGTGATCCAACCATGCCCCGAGGTGCCTCCGCGACGGCAGCAGGAAGGCGGTATGGAAAGGGCCGGCGGAACCCGATGCCGGCGCATCGGCGTCAGGGTCGTGCGTCAGGGACAGAAGGGCCGGGCCCCCGGCGCCGAGGTGGAGCGTCGGCCCCTCGCGGTCCATCGGGGCGAGGCCGATGGTCTCCTCGTAGAAGCGACAGGTTCGGTCGAGGTCGCGGACGATGAGGTCGACGCGCCCGATCCGACCGGGTGCCTTGTCGAGGAGACTGGGTGATCCTTGGTCGTGGTCGGCGGTCTGGTCGGTCAGGGACATGGCATACGGCCCGGGTTGGATGTCGCAGGGGTCTTTCGAGGATCACGAGCGCGGTGCGATGGGCGCCCTGGTGGCGCGGCCCCACAGGACGAAGGCCGAGAGGGTCAGCAGCACGAGGTTGAGCGGCAGCACCGGGATCTCGCCACGCGAGACGTGGAAGGCCATCGCCAGGAGTTGCAGCACCATGCAGCAGAGCGCGGTGACGACCGTCATGCGAGGCAGGATGCGGGTCGCGGCCGGAAGGATAATCCCCAGCCCGCCCACGATGTCGACCATGCCGATCAGGCGGACGAACGCCTCGGGCAACTGCCCGGTCCAGGGCATCATCGCGGACAAGTCGGGGATCGGCGTCGTCAGCTTGGTGAAGCCCGCGAGGACGAACACGAGCGCGACTAAGCCCTGGGCTATCCAGAGACCGATGCGGAGGACCTTGCCGGAGGATTGGTTCGCGGGCTGCAACGAGGGGGAAAGCGTGTTGGACATCGTCGGGGACTCCGATTTGGGTGCTGAGCGCCCCACAACGTGCTAGGTCCCGATCATCGATGAAACCGGGATTGTTTCGATGATCCCCATCGGATCTGACGATGATGATAGATGCCCTCACGCTCGACCAGTTCCACGTCTTCGTGGCGGTGGTGGAGGCCGGCAGCTTCTCGGAGGCGGGGCGAAGGCTCAACCGCGCCCAATCCGCCATCACCTACGCGATCCAGAAACTGGAGGAACAGGTCGAGACCGAGCTCTTCGACCGAACCGTCTACAGGCCTACCTTGAGCCTCGCGGGTCTGGCGCTGTTGCCCCAGGCCCGCCGCATCCTCGATGATGTCGGCCGGTTCCGTATCCAGGCCCGGGAGATCAAGCGGGGGTTGGAGACCGACCTGCATCTCAGCCTCGGCGCCCTCGTGCCGATAAGGCTGCTCGCGCCGGCACTCGCTGCCTTCGCCGACGCCTATCCCAGCGTCCGACTCCGCATCAGCATCCAATCATTCTCGTTGGACGCGAGATACGGCGCGGGTTCGAAGGAATCCGCAGACATCCACATCGTGTTTGGTATGCTGCTCCCGGACACGATGGTGAAGCGGGTAATCGGGGCGATCACGCTCATCGACGTGGCTGCGCCGCTCCACCCCCTGGCGGCCATTACCGGCCCGCTGAGCGCCGACACGTTGCGCGACCACCTTCAGATCGTCCTGACGGAAGGAACGAAAGCCCCCGCCGACAAGGAGATCGGCGTTTCGGCGGTCAACACCTGGCGGGTGACGGACCTGGCGGCCAAGCACGCCCTGCTGCTGGCCGGCATCGGATGGGGCAGGCTCCCCGACGCACTCGTGGCGGATGACCTCGCCGCGGGCCGACTCGTACACATCCCCACGGATGACTATAACGACAACGGTGCGCTGCGCCACATCACGCTGGTCGCGGCCTACCGGCGGGACGAGCCCCTCGGTCCGGCGGGCCGCTGGCTTCTCGAAAGGCTGGGCGGTGACGAGGACGCGCAGCCGTCCAATGCCTGAAGGCATCGGCGGCTGCGCGTATCACCAGCGCTGACCGGGCGCCGGACCCGCGACCCGGCCGAACAGTTGGTCCGCTCGGGGGAAGCCCTGTCTTGAGCGGTAGTCTGGCCCCCACGCACAATCGCCTCGTCACGTCGGTGCTGGCCATGATCGTTCTGGAGTCGTCGGTCCGCGCGGCGAGCTTCAACTGCGCCCTGGCCTCGTCCGAGATGGAGACGCGGATGGTTGTAAGTTCGCGCGCAGGCCGGCACCTGCGAATTTCCCGGCGGCATGATCTGTGTGGGCATTCACCATCGACTTTCACAAAAGCCGAAGAGGGCTGTCCATCGATCCTAATGGGACACATCCTGCTGGAAGCGGGACCACCTCGTGAACCTTGGGGGGCTCCTGGCCTACATCGGGCATCGTCCCGGCCTGGCGTTGAGGGGGAACCATCAGAAGGCGTGGCTCGACGAACTCATGCATAGGCTCGCCATGGGCCTGCTCTGAGCGCCACGGGCGTCTCGCACGCGCGACCCCCTACTGCAGCGGAGTGAACGGGCTCATGGTGGCCACCGTTGGGGCCGGGAGCGGCACGTCGACGGAGCAGCGCAACCCTTCAGTGGCGAAGTCGAGGTCGAGTTTTCCGTCGAGCTCCCGCTCGATGCTCACTGCGATGAGCCTGGTGCCGAAACCGCGTCTCGTCGGCGGCGGCGACGGCGGACCCCCATCCTCGGCCCAGTCCAGCCGCAATCGCCTCGCACCGCCTTCGGACCTGACCACGCGCCAAGTCACGCGGATCTCGCCGTCCGGCACCGAGAGGGCTCCGTGCTTGGCGGCGTTGGTGACGAGCTCGTGCAACGTCATCCCGAGGGAGAGGACGTGGCGCGGCGGCAGGTCCACGTCGGGACCGTCCACGACGAAGGTCGCGTCGCCGCCGCGGTAGGGGCCGAGTTCGTTCTCAAGCACCGCGCGCAAGGGAGCGCCCGACCAGTCGTCCCGCGTCAGGAGGTCGTGGGTCTTCGACAGGGCGAGGATGCGCGCCTCAAGCCGCTCGCCTGGCGCCTCGCCGCCGCGCGTCGATTGCCGTGCCAGGGCCTGGACCGTGGCGAGGGTGTTCTTCACGCGATGGTTCAACTCGTGCAGCATCGTCACCTGACGCTCCTGCATCGCGCGACCGTTGCGGACCTCGTCGCGAAGGTCGGCCTCGTTGCGTTGAAGGCTTCCGGCCATCGCGTCGAGCTTGTTACCGAGGCGGCCGAACTCGTCGGCGCCGTCCAACCCGGTCCGGGCCGCGAGGTCTCCGGCCTGCCATTTCGATGCCGTCCGGAGCAGGCGGTCGAAGGGGCGGCGGATGAAGGCGCGCCCCGCCAGGAACGCGGCGGCGACGGCCAGAACCGCACCCAGCGCGATCAGCACCACGCCCCTGCGGGTGGCGGCGTCCACGTCCGCGAAGGCAATCTGCCGGTCGCGGCCGACCGTCACCCAGGCGGACGACGCCGCGCCGCCAGGCTTAGCATTGGCGAGGATGCGTTCGCGTCCGTCGATGCCGAAGTCGACGCGGACACCCTCGCCACGACTCATCACGATGCGCTGTCGATCCGGCGGCACCGGTTTTCCGACCCAACCACTCTCGTCGGGATAGCGGACCAGGATGATGCCGTCCTGGTCCGCCACCGTCACGGACGTGCTGGGAAGTCTCAGGTTGCGCCTGAGGTAACCGTCGAGCCACCCGAGGTCGACGGCGACGGCGAGCACGCCGACCGTGCGCCCCTCCGCGTCGGGCAGCGCTTGGGCGAAGTGCAGCGAGTCCCTGCGGGAGGCGTTGCCGCGGGCGTAGGTCCCCATCACGAACGTGCCCTCGGCGACGGCGCGACGCTGGTAGACCCGGTCTCGCACGGCGTAGGAGCCGGGCGCGGACCCGAGGCTGTTGCACACGACGGTCCCGTCCGGCCGGGTTAGCGCGAACACCGCGAATTGCGGATTGTCGCGCACGGCCCGGCGGAGGTACTCGGTGCAGCCCGAGGGCTCCATCGCCCGGACCGCCGGGTCCTGAGCCAGGAAGTTAAGGGCTTGGCGGGCAGACTCCGCGACCTGCGATAGATCCTCGGCGACGGTCCGGGCCGTCGCCATCGTATCGGCGCGCACGACCTCGTCGCGCGAGGTGCGCAAGGCGTGCTCGTTGTAGCCCTGGATCGCCAATGCGGGCGCGAGGGCAAGCAGCACGAGGAGCAGGATGCGGGTCGTCAGGGACATGGGGCGCCGGCCGCTTCCGGAAGGGTGAAGCGGAAGGTGGTGCCCTGGTCGGGAGAACTCACGACGGTCAATTCGCCGCCTTGGCGCTCCACGAGGTCGCGGCAGAGCAGGAGGCCCAGCCCGCTCCCGCGTTCGCCCGCCGTTCCGTTCGTCGTGCTGCGCCGGTCGAGCCGGAATAGGTCGGCCACCTTGCCGGCGGGCATGCCGACGCCGGTATCTGAAACCGTAATCTCGACACCGCTCTCGGTCGGCCGACCAGCGACCGTGATCGTCCCTCCAGGCAGCGTGAACTTGACCGCGTTGCTCACGAGGTTGCGCAGGACAGTAGCCAGCATGTCCCGCTGCGCGCGGACCGTGGTCCCCCGGCAGTCGATGGCCAGCGTCAGGCCCTTATCGGCGGCCGCCTCGGCGGCGCCCTGCATGACCTCCGCCGCCACCGTGCCGAGGGCGATGTCGGTGATCGTCACCGCCATCGTATCCATCTGCAGGCTCGCCCAGGAGAACAGGCTCTCCAGCAGCGCGTAGGCCTGCGTCGCGGCGTCGTTGATGCCCTTGGCACGACGCTCGATGGACGCATGGTCCCGCGTCGCCACCGCCTTCCCCAGGACCTCCGACAGTCCGAGCAGCGACTGGAACGGGTTGCGCAGGTCGTGGGCGATGATCGAGAACAGCAGGGTCTTCTGCCGGTTAAGGGTGTCGAGCTCCAGCGACTTCGCCTCGGCCTCGCGCCTAGCTTCGTCGAGCTTCGCCTGGAAGCCGCGGCGCGCCTCCGCATAGCGGATCGCCCGAGCCAGGCTCGACGGGGTCGCCTCCGCCTTGGCGAGGTAGTCGAGGGCGCCGGCCCGCATCAGCCGGAACGCGAGGTCCTCGTCCGCCTCGCCGGTCAGCATCAAGACGGCATGGCCCTCGCCCGGCAGGGCGAGGAGGGAGGCCAGCAAGTCGAAGGTGTCGACGTCCGGCAGGCGGTAGTCGAGCAGGATGCAATCGAACGCGCCCTCCCGCGCCAGCCGCAGCCCGGTCGTGCCGTCGGGCGCCTCGGTCAGGTCGTGCTTCAGCCCCGACTTCTTCAGGGCGCGGCGCACGGACGTCCGGTCGACGGCGTCGTCGTCGATCAGCAGGATGCGGGTGGGGGATTCCACGTGTCTGCCGAGCCCTATTGCGGGAACTCGACCACCTTCCAGAAGTGCTCCAGCATGGAGACCGCCTCCATGAAGGTGTTGGCCGGATCGCGCTTGACGATGTAGCCGGCCACGTTGTGCCCGTAGGCCCGCATGCGATCCTCGTCCGCCTTCGAGGTGGTGATCATGAACACCACGGCGGTGCGCAGGTCCTCGTCGGCCCGGATCTCCTCCAGGAACTCGATGCCGTTCATGCGCGGCATGTTGAGGTCGAGCAGGATGAGGTGGGGCTTCGGCAGCTTCTCCTTGCCGTTCTGGCCCCGCAGGTACTCCAGCGCCTCGATGCCATCGCGGGCGACGGTGATCGGGTTGCCGATCTTGCTCTTCTTGAAGGCGCGCTTCAGCCCTTGGACGTCGACCTCGTCGTCGTCGACCAGTAGCAGGTTAACCGTCGAACCCATCAGTCCCCCCCTTCGCGCCGTCCTTCGGCCACGTGAAATGCACCGAGAGGCCGCGCCCCTCCCGGCCTTCGTTCAGCCAGACCTTGCCACCCTGGCGCTCGACGAGTTTCCTGACGATGGCCAGACCCATGCCGCTGCCCTCGACCTCGTCGCGGGGCCTCAGGGTCTGGAACATGCCGAACACGCGCTCGCGGAACTGCTCCGGGATGCCGGCACCGTCGTCCGTGACCACGAACTCTACCATATCGCCCATCGGGTGCGCATCGACGCGGACGCGACCGCCCCCCGGATGGTCGTGATGCTTGATCGCGTTGCCGATCAGGTTCTGGAGCGCCTGGGTGAGCGGGGCCTTCGCCGCGTTCAGCGTCGGCAGGTCGTCGGCGGCGACGATCTCGAACCCGTCGGGTGGGCTCACCAGCACGGCGAGCTCGTCGACGAGGGCCTTGGTGTCGACCTGCGTGAAGGCCACGTCGGCTCGTCCGGCCCTTGAGTAGGCCAGCAGGTCGTCCAGCAGGCTCTCCAGGCGCCGGACCCGGCTTTTCAGGAGCTCCATGTTGGTCTGGACGTCGCCTGTCAGGGCACCTTCGAGGTCCTCCTCGATCCATCCGACGAGGTTCTCGATGCCGCGGAGCGGCGCCTTGAGGTCGTGCGAGGCGACGTAGGCGAACTGCTCCAGTTCCTCGTTCGTGCGGCGCAGGTCGCGGGCCTTGCCGGCCAGACGTGCCTCCATGCGCTTGCGGTCGGTGATGTCCGTGTTGGTCCCGTACCAGCGGATGACGCGCCCCTCCGCATCGCGAAACGGGTTGGCCAGCGAGAGGAACCAGCGGTACTCGCCGGTGGCGCTGCGGAGGGGGAAGGTGTCGTTCCAAGGCTCGCCGGCCTTGAAGGCGTGCGAGATCCGCTCGACGACCCGATCGACGTGATCGGGATGGTGGACGGCCTTCCAGCCCCATCCCTTCATGGAATCGATGGTCGTGCCCGTGTAGTCGTACCAGCGCTGATTGTACCAGAAGATGTCGCCGTTCGCGTCCGCGATCCAGGCCATCTGCGGCAGGGTGTCTGCGAGGTTGCGGAAGTCGGACGCGTCCGGAGCGGTCGGCGTCGGCGCCACGGCGTCTGTCATGGCGTTTCCCTTGTTTAGTGGCTCACCGGCGTCCGCTCGCGGTCGAACGTGTAGGGCACGTCTTTTCGCGTCCTCGGTGCCCTTGTCCACCCACGTCGGTGATCCGCATCAAGGGATCCACCGGAGGATCCCATCGCACGACGACCGCGCCTGTCTCGGCCGGCCCGGTGCACCAGGCGGCGGACAATGTCCCTCCTGGCTGCGCTGGGTTCGATAGCGCAAGTGCCGCTCCAGCCATGCGACGGAAACGCCGAGTGTCGGCGGCCTAGACCGGAACCGGATCACCCGGGAAGGCCGCGGCGACGCATGCGCCCTCGGGTCCGTCATTCGGCAGCCTCCGGGGCCGGGGCGAGGGTCCGTCCGGCGCGTCGCCGGCCGGCGAGCTCGACGGGCGGCAGGCCGACGATGTCGTAGGTGGCAGACGCGATGCCGATGCCCGCGGCGTCGAGGCCTACCAGCATCTCGCGGCTCATGGCGTCCTTGGCGCCTCGGATCTGGTGGGTGCCGAGGATGAAGCGGACGGTCAGCTCCAGCCAGTTGTCGGTGATGCGGAAGAACACGCGCGGCTCCAGGTCAATGGGCTCGACCCGGAAGCGGTTCTGCAGGTTCGCCTTGGCCTCGTCGGTCATGGCGTTCGTATCCAAGGCGTGCCGCTTCGCCGCCGCGAGCATGATCGCCTCGACCTTCGCCCGGTCGGCCTCGTAGGTGATCGGAATGGACATCTCCTCCCAGATGAACGGGAAGTCGCGGGTGTAGTTGAACACCGGTTCGGAGAAGATCTGCGCGTTGCTCACCGTGACGATGCGACCTGTGAACTGGCGGCTGCGCACCCACATGGCCGGGCTGCTGCCCTGCACCGCCGGCGGCTGGCCCATCTCCATGATCGTGGTCTGGATGAAGCCGAGGCGGAGCACGTCGCCGCGCACGCCACCCATGGTGATGCGGTCGCCCACCGTGAAGGTCGAGCCGCGCAGGATCACGAAGTAGCCTGCCAGCGAGGTGATAACCTGCTGAAGCGCGAACGCGAGACCGGCCGAGAGCAGGCCGAACGCCGTGGCGAGGCGGGCGGGGTCGTTGAACCAGATCGAGAGCAGGCCGAGGACCAACAGCACCGCCGCCAGGAGGCTGATGCCCTGGCGCGTCCAGAACTTGGTCTGGAGCGTGGAATGGTCGGTGCGGTTCAGGACCAGCCCGACGATGGCGCGCAGTCCGACGCTCCCACCGACGATCACGGCGATGAATATCAGGGAGAGCAAGAGCTTCCGCCCGTTTTCGGCATTCACGCCGACCCAGTCGATTCCCAGGAAATGCACGCGTTCGTCCTTCGTGTGGTCTAGGACGCGGTCGCGTCCGAGCCTGAATGTGACGGACCGCCATCGCGAAGTCCGGTCTACGGATGGGTGGGTGTCGTCGGCCGATCAGCTTGTCGGAGACGGCGTCAGCGCGACCGCCTCCATGGCACCGGCGTCGGCGATGGCCAGCTTGCCCCGTACGGTCAGGTCGCTGACGAAGGCGAACTGGTCGCGCATATCGAACGGGTAGGCGCGGAGCTTGTAGTGCGTGCCCCAGGGCTCTTCGTGCAGCACCACGCGGATCGATTTGCCGTAGTTCAGGTACGGGCTGGTCAACGCCACGTCCGTCAGCAAGGCGCGCACGAGGGCTCCGTCATGCCGGGGCAGCAGGTAGAAGTCGGCGACGCACTGCAGGGTCCCGGCGCCGTCGTTCGCGTTGGTGATCCGGTCGGTCCAGATCGTCGAGTGCGGAACCGTGACCGCGTTGTCGTCGGGTGTCTGGAGTAGGATCGCGCGCAGCCCGACGTTACGCACCTCGCCGTAGTCGGAGCCGACCTTGACCCAATCTCCCGGCCGGTAGGGCCGCTCGACCAGGGCCACAACCCCGGCGATCAGGCTGCTGACGTAATCCTTGAAGGCGAAGCCGATGGCGACGCTGGCCGCACCGGCGATGACGAGGAAGTTCTGCAGCGTGATGTTGAAGACGATGGGCACGATCCAGACGATGGCGAGCACCATCAGGAGCAATCGCGCGATGGGCACGGCCGCCAGGAGGTAGAGCCTCAATCGGCTCGGGCCGCGTTCGGCGAGGTAGGGGAAGGTGCTGCGCACCAGCCAGATCGCCGCCCATGTGCCGACGACGATGAGCCCGATCTCCCAGAATCGGATGTCCTGGAGGCTGTGGACGAGCTGCACGCCGCCGTCCTGGACGTCCTGTGCGGTGGCCATGTCGTTCAAACCCGTCCCACGGGAAATCCTGCCGCTTCGATGCCGTCCCGGATCGCCGGGTAGGCCGCCGCCCGGCAGCCGAACCGGTTGCCCTTACGTTCCAGGAAGCCCGCCCTGAGCAGGACGGGCACGACGTTCGGGTCCTCCACGCCTGGGAGGACAAGCAGCAGTTCCTCGCGGGTCAACGGCCCGTGTATCAGCAGCGCGTGCAAGGCATGGAGGGCGGTGCCGTCGTCCGTACCTGGGAGAAGGTACTCGTCGAGGGCGGCCACCCAGAGGGTCTGCTCGCTGGCATCGCCATCCGACATCGCGGCCTTCGCGTCCTCGGCGACGTCAGCGTCGTCACCCGTACGCAGGCTGCGCCGCCAGAGGTGCCAGGCGACCCAGGGTATGCCGAGGCTGCGCCCGGCCAACTTGCGCAGGTAGTCGTTGCGAAGCGTACCCGCCTCGTCGACCGCGAGCACGTCCTCGCCGTCGGCGGGCAGGCGGAACCGCATCGCCCCGGTGGCCTCGGAGGTCGAGAGCTGGACGAACCAGCCATGCAGGCGGACGGCGTCGAACGGCTTGATCGTCACGGCATCGGGCAGGAGGGCGTCGGCGCCGGCCGCCTTGGCGAGGAACGACCAGGCCCAGGCGTTGCAGCCGACGACCACCGGTCGATCCAGTCCGTCGATGGCCGCGAGGAGCGCGCGCACGGCCCTCAGGCCTTCCCGATGCCGCAGGAACCAGTCCTCCAGCCTGGGGATGACCAGGATCCCCGACCCGGTCATGTCCGGCAGGATGGGCTGATCGGCCGCGATGAGCGATTGCCGCGAGGGCGGCACGAGGACCTGGTGTCCCGCCTCCGATGCCCAGGTCTCGATGACCGCGTTCTCGTCGCAGGGCGGCAGCACCACCGTCAGGATGTGCGACGCGCCGGGCTGGCGATCCAGCCACCTGCCCACGGTCGCCCCGATCTCGGCGAGGACCGGGCCGCAGGCGGGGGGAGCAACGATCTCGTCGAGACGCTTCAGCGTCGCGCGGTGCAGCTTGTCGTCCGCGATGAAAGGCTCGGACTTTTCGCGGTGGAACAGGGCTATCAGCCGCCCGAGGTACCTCCGGGCGACCTCATCCCTGGGGACCGGTGGCGTCTGGGCATCGTCGAGTGGGATCAGGAACGCGGGGCCTTCAGTCTTCGACATCGGCGCGCGGCAGTCCACTCCAAGGTCGTCGACAACGTGAACCGCCCAGGTTCGTTGCCGGTGCCGCTGGCATTCACCGGTCACGAAGTAGGCACCTCCGGCCCGGAACTACGACCTGAAGGACGGCGAAGGGTAGGATGCTACCGAGGGCAAATGGCACATCCAACGCCCTTCACGGGACTGGGTGCCCTCGACGCCGGGTCCCCGACTACGGGCGCTGCCGCTATCGGTTGGTTGCCGGTGCATCCTCCGCTTGCAGGCCTCTAAGGGGAGCGTCGATGGTGCACATGACACCTGTCGCCGGATAGGAGAGATCCACCTCGCCGCCGAAGTTGCCGGCAAGTCCGCGCCCGATCAGCCTAGAACCGAAGCCGCTCCGTGTCGGCGCCTTCACGACGGGACCACCTTGCTCCAACCATCGCAGGGCGCAGTGCGGCTCGCCGCCATCCTCGCGAAGCGTCCACTCGACCGAGACCTTGCCCTGGGCGGTCGAAAGGGCCCCATACTTGGCCGCGTTGGTCGCGAGCTCATGCAGCATCAGCGAGAGGGACATCGCGGCCTTCGACCCGATGGTGAAGGTGGGTCCTTTGAGGACGAACCGCCCCGGATTGTCCCGGTGCGTCTGCAAGGCGCTCTCGATCAAAGTCTCGATAGGTGCCGACCCGATCTCTCCGCCAAGCAGGAGATCGTGCGACTTGCTGAGCGCGATCAGCCGACCGGCGAGGACGTCCTTGGCCGCATTCAGGTCGGTTGCAGTGCGCATGGTCTGGGTGGCGATGGACTGGACCATTGCCAGCATGTTCTTCATGCGGTGGCTCAGTTCGAGGTTCAGGGTTCGCTGACGTTCCTCCGCCTCGATCCGTGCCAAGGCCGCGCGGGTCCGGTCCGCGATGTTGTTGGCGAAACTGATCTCCTCGCCCGTCCAGGCGTATGGCTTGGCCTTCAACGCGAACAGCAGTGCGACGAACCGACCGTGCTCCATGAGCGGCAAGTTCAAAAGCGAACGCACGTGGATGGCCGCGAGGGCTTCCGCATCATTCGCCGTCCGGACGTCGTTTGCGACGTCGTCGATGATCACGGCACGGCCGGACTTCAGGTTCTCGATGTACGAGCCGTAGTCCCGGAACGAATGCACCCCGCCGATGCCCGGAATGCCCGGAGCGGTCCAGCCGTCACCGACGGCGATGGTTTCCCGGTCGTGGTCCACCGCCCCGTACCCGGCATGGGATAGCCCGAGGGTGCGGCCAAGGATCTCCGCAGCCACGCAGGCGATCTCCCCCGCATCGTCCGAATTGCGTAAGCGGTCGCCGAGCTCCGCCAGGGCCGCACGCCGGGTCTCGGCCTGCTTGCGGTCCGAGACGTCGATGAACATCGCGGCGAAACGATTCTCCGCTTCACGGTATGCGCGAACCTCGAACACGCGCCCGAGCTGCGGCACCGAAATCTCGAAGACCTCGGGAGTGCCGGTGTCGACCACCCGTGCGTAGGTTTCGATCAGCCAGTCGGGGATGTCGGGAATGGCCTCGCGCACGGTCCGGCCCACTGTCTCGACAGGGAGGCCAGACTGCGCGGCGAAGGCCGGGTTGATCTCCACGAACCGGTAGTCCGTGGCCTTCCCGTTCGCGTTGCGGATGATTTCGCCGCTAAAGAAGCCTTCCTGCATGCCCTCGAACAGGCCGCGCCAGCGCTTCTCGCTTTCGACGATGCGCTGCTCGGAGGCGCGCTGGGCGGTGACGTCGCGCGACACCACCAGAAGCCGCTCCGGCCGTCCATCAGCGCCGCGGATCGGTGTTACCTGCACGTCCCACCACTTCGCCGTGCCCTTGAGCGTTTCGGCCGGGGCCTGGAAATGGCCGGTGCCGCCGGCCAACGCCGCCCAGAATGCCGCCTTTGCGTCCATTTGGGCCCGTCCCTTCCAGAACCCGGTCCAGTCGCAACCCTTCACCTGGTTGAAGTCGTCGGCCTCCATAACGGCCAGCCCGCCCTCGTTCATGAAGGTCAGCCGTGCGTCGGGATCGAGCACCTTGATGCAGTCGGCCGAGGAGGACAGCACGCCGCGCATGAACGCGGCGTCCGCCTGCTCCTTGGCCGCGGCGTTCCGTTGCTCCGTGCGGTCGCGCAGGATCTTGAGGAAACCCTCGTGCCTGTCGTGCTCGTCCCTTAGGGGCATCATCTCGCCGTTGGCCCAGAACCGGCTGCCGTCCTTTCGAACATGCCAGCGCTCGTCGGCGCCCCGCCCGGACAGCAGGGCCAAGGCCATTTCCTGCTCTGGGACGCCGTTCGCGACGTCCTCGTCGGTGAAGAAGACATGGGCGGGCTTGCCACGCATCTCGGCCTCGTCCCAACCCAGGATGCGTTCGGCGCCCGGGGACCAGCTCGTCACTATGCCGGCGAGATCCAGTGAGACGATGGCGTAGTCGAGGGCGCTCTCAAGAATCGCCGTGTTGCGCCGGTCGGTCTCACGACGTTGGCGCAGGGACCGGCGTAGCTCCAGGGTCGTCATGACCTGATGCGCGAGGGTGCGAAGCACGAACGCTTGGGAGGGTGTCAGCTTGTTGGGCTTGGTATCGAGCACGCACAGCGCCCCGAGGGCGACGCCGTCGGCAGTTCGCAGCGGAGCTCCCGCATAGAAGCGGACTTCGGGTCCGCCGGTCACCAGGGGGTTGTCCGACGTACGCGCGTCGAGGGTCAGGTCCTCGATCTCGAACACGTCGTCCTGCTGCACGGTGTAGGCGCAGATCGATTGGGACAGCGGCGTCTCGTTCCGTCCGAAGCCGGTCTCGGCCTTGAACCATTGGCGTTCGCCGTCCAGGAGCGAGATCAGCGACACGGGCATACCGCAAGTTTCCGACGCCACCCTGACGATGTCGTCGAACTCGGTCTCGGCGGGCGTGTCGAGGATGTCGTAGCTCGCCAGTTCGTGCCGGCGAAGTCCATCGACCTGTTTGTTGCCTCCCGCCATGGCCCTCCAGCCGACTTCCGATGCTGTTGCGGCCTACTCCCGACCGAAAAGCGGTCTGCCGTTAAACGCCTCACCGCACAATGGTATTCGAAGGTTCTGGAGCGTCTCCGCGCGACGATGGCCGGATCGTTCGGGAGCGGTTCGTCCAGAGTGCTACGCCCCCGTAGGTGGTGGTTCTCGGCGCCAGCCCAAGACCGCCGCTACTTCTTGAGGGACTCGGGATGTTTTTCCGACGGCAACGTATTGCGGACGTGGTGCCGGACAACCGAGGGACTGAAGGGCTTCGCGATGAACGTCGCCCCGTCCGGCAGGTCTCCGCGTTCGGGTCGTACGTGGCCGGAGGCCACGACGATGGTGATGTGCGGCCACAACTCGGCGGTCCGACGCGCGAGGTCGAAACCGTCACCATCGCCCGGCATCTGCACGTCCGTGAACAGCAACTGCACCTTGCCGTGGTGCTCGTCGAGCACCCTGATCGCCTGGGCCACGTTCATCGCCTCCAGCACCGCGAAGCCCGCATCCTCCAGGATATCGGTAGCATCCATCAGGATCAGGGCGTCGTCGTCGACCACGAGGGCGAAGGGCGCATCGGAAGGGCCAGGCAGGGTCATCAAGGGGTAAGGCCAACCTCGTCCAGAGGTTGCCGGGTAACATAAGTTTGTTTTGGCGTCGCTTGCCGATTCACGGCGCACTGTCGTGGGGACCGAAGCCTCGACATGCTGCGCGGATACGAGCGGGTGAACGACAGGGTCTATCCCGACGGTACTGCGCACGTCGGCGAAAGCCGCTTTCCTGCATGCACGCTCATCGCATCGGCCGGGACATTTCAACTGGGATGCTCAAGAAGGGCAACTTATCGAGCTAACCTGTGTTGCGCTCTCATGTCGACGAAGCGCTCCATGAAAGCCACCGCCGTGCTCGTCGTCGAGGACGACGACCTCGTGCGCCTCTGCGCCGTCGAGATGCTTGAGGATGCGGGCTTCGTGATCGTCGAGGCACGCCATGCCGACGAGGCCTGGTTCATCCTTCACGAGCGTGCGGACATCGGAGCGCTCTTCACCGACGTCGACATGCCGGGCTCGATGTGCGGGGTGACCCTGGCCGGACGCGTACACGACGCCTGGCCCGACATCCGACTGGTCGTGACCTCGGGTCGGCACCGTCTGGCCCATGGGGATATCCCCGATCACGGCCTGTTCCTCCCCAAGCCCTACAGCGCGGACCAGGTCGTAGACGCGATCCACCAAGCTACCTGATGGGGTCAGCTTGACGGTACCTTTTCGCGTTGGGCGAGATTGGACTTCTTTCGGGCTGACACGCGATGAATCGGCCAGATCGGCTCGGGGCGAAATTTCCCGGATCGTTCCGGTAATCCCATCCCGAAGCCTGCCCTAGGTCACCGCAAAATCAAGAGGGGCCCCGAAGGGCCCCATGGGATCACATGCGGTGATGGCGATGACCATGGCCGTGGCGCATCATGTGACCGCGGTGATGATGGTGACGCATCATGTGGCCGCGGTGGTGGTGGTGACGCATGTGATGACCGCGGTGGCCATGCATGCCGTCCATGCGAACGTCGACGATGTTGGTGGTGGCATCGACGGCGCCGATCATGCCGGGGGCGGCCGAGGCGGGTGCGGAAATGCCGATGGCGCCGAGCGCGGCCAAGGCTGCAGCGGCGATCAGGGATTTCTTCTTGGGGGCTTCCTCGTGGGTTATTGGTGGCCTGGACCGGGTCGGGTACCCATCCGGCGTCATCGAGAAACGGCCATGCTTCCAGGACCGTTCCGCGGTGTGCGTACTCACAAGCCGGGCATGGATAAGGGAATGCCTTTCCGTGGAGCCGTCTCGGGAGGGGGCACGGCACGGCGTTGACGCAGGCACCCCGTGGCATTCCTCATGGCGGTCGCCGAGCGATTGCATCGTCGGCCATCCTTCATCCGGGCCGGGTGCGCGCCGAAGCAAGCTTCCGACGCGGTGCGGCGAACCGAGATCATGGCGCCCGCTAAATGACGTAGGTCACCACAATCGCGTCGTTGATGCAGGCGCTCATTGCGTTCGTCGAGGCGAGTTAATGGGACACAACATGCTGTTCAATGGGCCGCCCGGCTCCGGCAAGTCGATGCTCGCCGCGCGACTCCCCTCGATCCTGCCGCCGCTGACGCCGCGCGAGCTGCTTGCGGTCTCGATGATCCAGTCGGTGGCCGGCGAGCTGAAGGAGGGGCGGCTGTCCGACCGGCGTCCGTTCCGGCAGCCGCACCACTCGGCCTCGATGGCGGCTTTGGTCGGCGGCGGCATCAACGCCCGGCCCGGCGAGGCGTCCCTGGCGCATGGCGGCGTGCTGTTCCTCGACGAGCTGCCCGAGTTCACGCCGCAGGTTCTCGATTCGCTGCGCCAGCCGATGGAGACCGGCGAGATCATGATCGCGCGGGCCAACCACCGCATCACCTATCCGGCCCGCTTCCAGCTCGTCGCCGCGATGAACCCCTGCCGCTGCGGGCAAGCGCTGGAGCCGGGCTACGCCTGCCGGCGCGGGCCGAACGAGCGCTGCATGGCGCAGTACGGCGCCCGCATCTCGGGGCCGCTGCTCGATCGGATCGATCTGCGCATCGAGGTCGCCGCCGTCACCGCCGCCGACCTGATCCTGCCGCCGCCGGCTGAGGGCTCGCGCGAGACCGCCCTGCGGGTGGCCGCCGCGCGCGGGCGCCAGACCGCCCGCTACGACGCCGAGGGCTTGCCCGCGGGCACCACCAACGCCACCTGCCCCGCTACCCTGATCGAGCGGGTCGCCGCGCCGGACGCGGACGGCGCCGCGCTGATCCGCACGGCGGCCGAGAGCATGCGCCTCACCGCCCGCGGCTTCCACCGGACGCTCCGCGTCGCCCGTACCCTCGCCGACCTCGACGGCGAGCCGACGGTCCGCCGCCTGCACCTGGCGGAGGCGCTGTCCTATCGCGGGCGGGCGGAGAAGCCGGCGTCGTGAGGCCTAACCGTCGAGTTCGGCGTAGCGCCGGAAGATGCCCTGTTCGTTGAACGGGATGCGCCGCGGGCTGGCGAGATAGGCCGCGATCCGCGGGCGTCGGGCGACCGCTGCGTGGAGCGCGGCCACGCGCGGGTGGTCGGGGAGCTGCGCGGCCATGGCCTTCGGGAAGGCGTAGCGCAGGCCGTCGACGAGCTGAAACAGCGACAGGTCGGCGTAGCTCAAGCGCTCGCCCACGAGATGGGTGCCGCCGTTGCGCGACAGCACGTGCTCGAACCAGGCCAGGAATTCGGGGATGCGGTCGGCGCGAAAATGCGCGGCGCGGCGGGCGGCTTCCGCCTTCTGGTCCTCGTAGGCGAGGCCGACCGCGACCGGATGGTGGGTGTCGTGCGCCTCGGCCACCGTGTCGGCGATGGTGAGCTGGATCTGGTGGGTCCAGATCCGCTCGTCCTCGGTCGCGCCGACGAGGTCGAGCCGAGGGCCGAGATAGAGCAGGATCGCCGCCGTCTGCCCGACGACCCGGTCGCCGTCGCGCAGGAAGGGCGGGGCGAAGGCCGGGCGCGGCTCGTCGAGATCCTCGAGGATCCGCATCAGCGCCGGCAGGCCGAGTCCGTCGGTCTCTGGCTCGCGGGCGACGTCGACGTAAGCCGCGCCGGCCTCTTCGAGGGTGAGGCGCACGAATTCGCCGCGCCCCTGCAGCATCGGCCAGTAGTAGAGTTCGTAGGCCATCGCGGAAGCGCTACGCGAGACCGGTCACTCGCCCGGCGCCTCGTCCGCGACGGCCTTGTCGGCCGCGGGCTCGGCGCTGGCGACGGTCTTGCGCTCCAGCATCGGCTGGAGGCGAAGGGCGAGCTGCTGGTCGAGATGGCGCGCGTAGGCGCCCTTGAAGTACTTGGCGCCGGTGCCGCGGCCGAAGAGGCGGTCGTGCGTTGCGATCATCGCGTCGACCTCGGGGCGGCAGAGGAAGCCGATCACCCCCGCGGCCTGGAACCAGCGGCCGGCGCGGGCGTGGTTCATCGCGCCGGGGTTGGCCATCACCGTCTCGGCGAAGCAATCGGTCGCGGCCTGCTGCAACGGCGCCATCGCCGTGTCGGCATCGGGCTTCTGGCGTTCGCGCGCCGTGGCCGGCGCGAGGGCGAGAAGGAATGCGAGCACACCGAGCAGCGGGGTCTTCATCGCGCGGGAAGCCTCGAACGAGGGATCGATCGAGTGGAGTATTCCCCAGGGATCGTGTCGGGAACAGGGCCATCCACGCTGCGACGCGACCGCGCGCAGCGATCATGGATCACCGTCGCTTCCGAGTCACAGACGAGGTCGCCGGGACGGACGCGCGTTCGCCCGCGAAGGACGCGTTATCCGCGCCGTTCGGCGTTCCAGCGGCCGCTGCAGCCGGGGGCGCCGTCGGTCGACCACGTGCCGGCGCCGGTGCCCTGGCGGCCGAGGCGGCCGACGACGTTGGCGGTGGCCGACCCGTTGGAGATCGCGGCGCGCACGGCGCCGTTGCTCGCCACGCGCCCGCTGATCGAGAAGTCGCCGCCGGGATAGCTGGCCTGACCGCGCTCGATGCGCACCCCGTAGCGGTAGGCCCGGTCGCAGATGCCGGATTCGGTGATGACCTCGATGCTCCAGTTGCCGTCGTAGCGGTTCGGGATCTGGACCTTCTTCCGCGCCGCGTCGGCGGGGCTGAGGCCGCCGGCTGCGAGGATGAGGAGGGCGGCGGCCAGCGTCAGTGCTTTCATCGGATCCCGGTCGAGCGCGCGTGTCGCGAGGCCCGCACGCGCCGTTCGGGCGTGCGGGCCTGTCCGCATCGAAACACGCGACGGCCGGATCGGTTGCCGATTTCCAAACTCAGGCGCGGGCGGCCCGCCGCAGGGCGTCGTTGAGCAGGGCCAGGAGGTCGCCGCCGGCATGCAGGAAGTCGTGGACGCCCGCCGCCTGCAGCGGCTCGGCCAGCTCCGCCGCCGGCTTGCCGGCGAGGTAGGTCGTCCTGGCGCCGGCCGCCTTGAGGGCGGTCGCCGCGGCGACCGCGCGCGCCTCGTAGACCTTGTCCGAGGAGCACAGGCAGGCGAGCGCGGCGCCGGACGCCGTGAACGCCTCGGCGAGGCTCGCCTCGTCGGCGAACCCGTCGTTGCTCAGGGCCTCGATTCCGCCGGCGGCGAAGGCGTTGGCGGCGAAGGTCGAGCGGGCGTTGAACACCGCCACCGGGCCGAGGTTGGCCAGGAACACCTGCGGGCGCTTGCCGCCCTTGGCGAGGAGGCCGTCGGAGGCGTCGCGCAGCGCCTCGTAGGGCTCGGCCAGCCGCTGCGACGGAAGCGCGTCGCAGGCGACCGCGGCCCCGGTGCCGAAGCTCGCGGCCGGCGCGGGCGGCACGGGCGCCACGTCGAGCACCGCCACCGGCTTCTCGGCGAGGTACGGGAACTCGGTGGCGCCTGTCAGCGCCTCGCGCCGGGTCGCGACGTTCTTCGCGCGGGTCTCGCGGGTGGCCTCGATCCGGCGCTGGAGCTTGCCGACGCTGAGCGAGGCGACGATGCCGCCCTCGCGCTCGATCGCCTGGAACGCTTCCCAGCCGGCCTCGGCCAGCTGCGCGGTCAGGCTCTCGAAGCCGCCGGCGCCCGCCGCCGGGTCGGCGACGCGGGCGAGGTTCGATTCCTCGATCAGGACGATCTGGCTGTTGCGCGCCACCCGCCGGGCGAAGGCGTCGGGGAGGCCGAGCGCCTGGGTGTAGGGCAGGGCGGTGACGGCGTCCGCGCCGCCGAGGCCGGCGCCGGTCGCGGCCATCGCGGTCCGCAGGATGTTCACGAAGGGGTCGCGCCGGGTCATCATCCGCCACGCGGTCTCGGCGTGGAGCCGCAGCGGCTTCGGGTCGAGGCCGCAGGCCTGCTCGATGCGGGCCCAGAGCCGGCGCATCGCCCGGAACTTCGCGATGGTGAGGAACTCGTCGGCATCGGTCACGAGCAGGATGCCGACCGCGTCGCGGGCGCGTTCGAGCGTAATCCCTTCCGCCTCCAGCGCCCGGAGGTAGGCCACCGCCGTCGCGAGCACCGCGCCGAGCTCGGCCGCCTCGCCGGCACCGGCCTCGTGGTAGGGTCGTCCGTCGGCCAGGAGCGCGCGCCCGGCAAAGCCGGCTGCGTCGAACTCCTTCACCGCTCGGCCCAGCTTGGGCGCGATCTCGGACCACACCGCCCCGAGGGTGCCGGAGGCGGCGAGTGTGCCGACGGGATCGATGCCGAGGTCGATGTCGCAGGCCGACAGGTCCTCGCCGCGCGCCTTGGCGAGGTCGAGGACGAGGCGGGCGGCCTCCAGCCCGAGCGGGCCGGCGTCGACCCGCAGCCCGATCAGCGGCAGCATGACGCCGGAGAGCGCCGCCTCCAACTCCTCCACGGTGCGGGCGGTGAGGCCGTAGCCGTGGGCGGCGGGCGCGCCGGAGAACACCAAGGTCAGCGCGTCGGCGCCGCCTTCGAGGTCGGCCAACACCTGCCGGTTCGCCTGCTCGATCTCAGGGTGGTCGACGTGCTGGGCGATCCGCCACGGTCCGGGAGCGCGGACCGGCTGCGGCGCCGGCTCGGCCGCCTCGTAGAGCGGTTCGATGCGCAGGCCGTCCGCGGTCTTGGAGACGAGGCGCTTCTCGAAGTCGGCGCCCTTCAGAACGCCCTCGACGAGGCCGAGCCAGCGCGCGCGGGTCGCGGGCTCGAAGAGGTCGGCAAGCGGTCTGTCTTCCATCGCAGCGGGCCTTCAAACGGTGCCGGGATGCGGGTCTTTCGCCCGATCTCCCCATCCGTCTGCCCTCGCACGGCCCCGCTGGCGAGGCAATCGACCGGGATGCGCGTATTTTCTATCCAAAGATGATCAGGCCGGCGAACCCCGCCGAGCCGACGACGATGCGCCACCACGCGAACAGCCAGAACCCATGGCGGGAGACGTAGTCGAGCACCGTCCGCACGACGACCAGCGCCGAGACGAAGGCCACCACGAAGCCGATGGCGATCAGGCCGACGTCGTCGCTGCCGAGGTTCCTGTAGTTGTCGAGCAGGTCCTTGGCGAACGCGCCGGCCATGGTCGGCATCGCGAGGTAGAACGAGAACTCGGTGGCCGAACGCTTGTCGGCGCCCATCAGCATCGCGCCGACGATGGTGGCGCCGGAGCGCGACACGCCCGGGATCATCGCCAGGCACTGGAAGATGCCGATCTTCAGGTCCATCGGCAGGGTGAAGTCGTAGACGTCGGTCTTCTTCACCTCGAGCTCGGTGTCGTCGAGGACGAGCAGCACGAGCCCGCCCGCGACCAGCGTCGCGCAGACGATCCACGGATTGAACAGGTAGGCCTTGATCACCTTCGAGAACAGGCCGCCGACGATCGCCGCCGGCAGGAAGGCGACGAGGATGCCGAGGACGAACTGGCGCGCCTTCGGGTCGTTCGGCAGGGCGAAGGCGATGCCCAGGAGCCGGCGGAAGTACACCGCCAGGATCGCCAGGATCGCGCCGAGCTGGATCAGCACCTCGAAGGTGTTGTTGGGCGAGTGGAACCCGATGAAGTGCCCGACCAGCAGCTGGTGGCCGGTGGAGGAGACCGGGATGAACTCGGTCGCGCCCTCCACGACCGCGAGCACGACCGCCTTCGCGATGCTCATCGCATCCATCATCGCAGATCTCGCATCATCGCTCGCCTCGGCCGCGCACGAAGGCGACCGGCCTGGTGGGTTGGAATCGCCGCCCGGTGCGGCGGCGCGCCCACGGTTCGCCGATCAAGGTGAACGGGCGGTTACCGCGACCGGTGCGGCGTGTTAATGAGGCGGCAACGATCGGGCAATAACGATGCATCCAAGCCCGGTCCCGCGGGGTATCCCGTGCGGCGCGTCCCGCCGGCAGCCCCCCTCGTCCGACAACGGCCTCGATGGCGACGCTCTATCACTTTCCCTTCTGCGCCAACTCCCGCTTCATCCGCCTCGTCCTGGCCGAGATGGGCCTGGAGCCGAGCCTCGTCGAGGAGCGGCCCTGGGACAGGCGCGACGCGTTCCTGCTGATCAATCCGGCCGGCACCACGCCGGTGCTGATGGAGCAGGGCGGCCTCGTCGTGCCCGGCGGCGGCATCATCGCGGAATACCTCGACGAGACCCGCGGCCTCGGGCTCACCGGCCGCCGCTTGATGCCGGACCATCCGGCCGAGCGCGTCGAGGTGCGCCGGCTGATGGACTGGTTCCTGGTCAAGTTCGACGCCGAGGTGACGGGCTACCTCGTGACCGAGAAGATCGCCAAGCGCTTCATGACGAGCGCCACCGGCGGCGGCCCGCCGGACATGAACGCGATCCGCGCCGCCCGCACCAACGTGCGCTACCACCTCAAATACATCGGCTACCTCATGGCCCGCCGCCGCTGGATCGCCGGCGACCACCTGACCTACGCCGACCTTGCGGCCGCCGCGCACCTGAGCTGCGTCGACTACCTCGGCGACGTGCCGTGGGACGAGGACGAGACGGCGCGGGACTGGTACGCGCGGGTCAAGTCGCGGCCCTCCTTCCGGGCTCTGCTGGCCGACCGGGTCGCGGGCATGCCGCCGGCCGGGCATTACGCGGACCTGGATTTCTGAGCGACCGCCGCACCTTCGCCGGCGCCGAGCTGCGCCGCCTCGTCGAGGCCCGCGCCCGCCACCTCGGCTTCTGCGACGTGCAGGTCACCCGCCCGGAGGCGGTGCCGGTGTTGCCCGGCCGCCTCGCCGCATGGCTGGGCGAGGGCGCCCACGGCACGATGGACTGGATGCAGGACCGCGCCGACCAGCGCGCCTCACCCAAGACCTTGTGGCCGGGGGTGCGCAGCATCATCGTGCTGGCCACGAATTACGGCCCCGAAACCGATCCGCTCGACCTTCTGGCGAGGAAGGATCGCGGGGCGATCGCGGCCTACGCCCAGCGCCGCGACTATCACGACGTGGTGAAGGGGCGGCTGAAGGAACTCGGCGGCTACCTCTCGGCCAAGGGCGACGTGCGGGTGAAGGTGTTCTGCGACACCGCACCCGTGATGGAGAAGCCGCTCGCCGCCGCCGCCGGCCTCGGCTGGCAGGGCAAGCACACGGTGCTGCTGTCGCGCCGCCACGGCAACTGGCTGCTGCTCGGTGCGATCTACACCTCCGCCGAGCTGGAGCCGGATGCGCCCGAACCCGACCGGTGCGGCTCCTGCCGCGCCTGCCTCGACGTCTGCCCGACGAACGCCTTCCCGGCCCCCTACCGCTTGGATGCGCGGCGCTGCATCTCCTACCTGACGATCGAGCATGCCGGCCCGATCGCGCCGGAGTTCCGCAAGGCGATCGGCAACCGGGTGTTCGGCTGCGACGACTGCCTCGCGATCTGCCCCTGGAACAAGTTCGCCCACGCGGCGCGCGACGCGCGCATGGCGGCCGACCCCGCCTTCGACGCGCCGCCGCTCGCCGAACTCGCCGGCCTCGACGACGCCGCCTTCCGCACGCGGTTCGCCGGCACGCCGGTGAAGCGCACCGGCCGCGACCGCTTCCTGCGCAACGTCCTGATCGCGGTGGGCAACTCGGGCGATCCCGCGCTGGCCGCCTCCGCCGAGCGAAACTTGGGCGACGCGTCGGCGATCGTGCGCGGCATGGCGGTCTGGGCCTGCGGCGCGCTGCTCGGTCCCGCGGCCTGCCGCCCCCTTTACGAACGTCATGGGCTCGGCGAGACCGACCCGGACGTGCTGGCCGAATGGCGCGCTCTCTTGGACCCGCCGGAGGAGACCTGATCGATGACCCTCTTCGTGTTCGGCCTCGGCTTTTCTGCCCGGCGCTTCGCGGAGGCCGCCCGCGACCGCTTCCCGCAGATCTGCGCCACCGTGACCGACGCGGACAAGGCGCGGGCGCTCGAGGCCGAGACCGGGCTGTCGATGCGCGCCTTCGGCCCCGAGGCAGACGACCCGCGCATCCCCGCCGACCTCGCGGCGGCCGACGCGCTCCTCGTCTCCGTCCCGCCCGACCGCGACGGCGATCCGGTGCTGCGCCGTTTCCGCGACGACATCGCCCGGAGCCGGATCGGCTGGATCGGCTACCTCTCGACCATCGGCGTCTACGGCGACCACGACGGCGCCTGGATCGACGAGGCGACGCCGGCCACCCCGAAGAGCGCGCGCTCGCAGGGGCGGCTCGCCGTCGAGAACGCGTGGCTCGCGCTCGGGGCCGAGACCGGCAAGGCCGTGCAGGTGTTCCGGCTGTCGGGCATCTACGGCCCCGGCCGCAACCCGATCGTGAAGCTGCGGGACGGCCGGTCCCAGCGCATCGTGAAAGCGGGACAGGTCTTCAACCGCATCCACATCGACGACATCGCCGCGACGCTGCTGGCCTCCCTCGACCGCCCGCGCAACGGCGCGGTCTACAACGTCACCGACGACGAGCCGGCCGCGCCCCAGACCGTGACGGAATACGCAGCCAGGCTCACCGGCCTTCCCCTACCGCCTGAGGTCGACTTCGAGACCGCCGACCTCTCGCCGATGGCGCGTAGCTTCTACGGCGAGAACAAGCGCGTGCGGAACCGCCTGATCCGCGAGGAACTCGGCGTCGAACTCGCCTACCCCACCTACCGGGAGGGGCTGCAGGCGCTGAAGGACGAGGCGGCCGGCTGAGGGCGCCGCCCCGTCTTCACGATTTCCGCGGCGGCATGTGCGCGTCGAGCCAGGCGGTCAGCCAGGCGGCGACGTCGAGGCTGTTCCGGTCCTGCATCAGCATGTGCGAGTTGCCGGTCAGGCCGACGTCGGCCAGCAGCACCAGCTCGGCCTTGCCGCCGGCCTTGTTGGCGGCCTCGACGAAGGCGCGGCAGAGCTTGAGCCGCGGCGCCCAGCGCGGCGCCAACTCGACGTAGTCGCCCCACAGCACGAGGATCGGCAGGTCCCTGTAGGGCGCCATGTCGTCCTTGGCCGGATCGGGGCAGGCCGCCGGCTCGATCGCCACGAGGCCGCGGATGCCGGCGCGGTCGAGCGCCGCGGTCTGGAACGGGTAGATGCCCGATTGCGAGTGGCTGATCAGGATCGCGCCGTCCAACGTCTTCGCCAACTCGGACAGGGCGGGGACGGTCGGGTTCGGGGTCGGCAGGGTCGCGGCCCAGTCGGCGACCATCTGCTTCCAGAACTCGCCCTGCGCCTCCAGCGGGAACTGCATCCCGGGGAAGACCTCCGGGTATTTCGGGCCGAAGCGGAAGATCGCCCAGGCCGGTTCCTGGCCGGCCGAGACCACCGGCGGCAGCGTCTCCGGCGCGGCCTTGCCGGTCTTCACCGCATTGATCGCGGACGGGTCGACCGCAGAGCGGCCGCGGCCGGCCTGGTCGATCACGTAGGTGGGAAAGCCGGCGCGGACGAAGAACTCGTCCCAGCCCATGCGCCCGTCCGGCGTCGTCTCCCAGGTCTTGCCGGTAAGGCAGCAGCCGTGGATCAGGACGACCGCCGGACGCTTGGCCTCCACCGGGATTTGGTAGCGCACGTAGACCTGGTCGACGGCGATCGTGCCCGAGGGCGCGTAGGCCGGCAGCGTCGAGAGCGTGTCCGAGGCGACGCTGCGGCCGCCGACGAAGAAGCTGCCCTGCCGGGCGATGGTCAGCGGCCCCAAGGGCTCGGCGGCCGCCGCCCCGGTCATCAGGCCGCCCGCGAGGGCGACGGCGGCGAGCTGCCGGCGAAGCGGTTTTGAGGTTTCCTCGGACATGCGCTTCCCGGGCTTTTCCGCGACGCCATCTTCCTGCGCCGCGACCCGGAGCCTAGCACCGTCGCACCCGCCGGCATCAACCGGAGGGTGCAACGGCGAGACGATCAGGCCGAGAGTTCACGCTCGACGCGGGCGGCGGCCTCGGGCGGCACGTCGAGGGCCTCCGCCAGCATCTTGAGGAACTGGCGCTCCTGCATCGTGTCGAGGTCGATCGCCAGCGCCGCCGCGGCGTAGATCCGTGTGGCGGCTTCGGCATCGTCCACCGCGTCGGCGATCTCGTCGATCTCGGCCGGGTTGCCGAGCTCGCGCTCGAGCCAGGCGCGCCCGTCGCGGTCGATGCCGGCGGCCGCCACCGCCTCGTCGAGGCGGCGGCGCTCGGCCGCGTCGACCACGCCGTCGGCGACCGTCGCGGCCACCATCGCCCGCAGCATCAGGCGCGCCTCGTCCTCCGGCACGTCCTGGAAGGCCGCCGTCTCGGTCGCGTCCGCCTTGCCGCCGCGTAGCGACCGGTAGGCGAGGCCGCCGATCAGGGCGAGGCCGCCGAGCGCTGCGCCGGCGAGCGCGCCGCCGCGCGCCTTGACCAGGGCGTCGACGATCCCCTTGGCGTCGAGGGCTTTCTTCGGGGCGCCGGACGTCTTGGCATCCGGGGTTCTGTTCGAGTCGGGCATCGCGGGGTACCTCAGAAGGCGGGACAGGATCGGACCGGCAACCATCGGCCGGGGCCAAGGTTCATCCGCGTGTTTCGCCGCGCCGGTTGCCGGATGCGGGCGCGGCGGCGATATGGAGCGGCACCGGCGGTCTTCCGTCCCGAACCCGTCGCCGCATCCGAGAGGCCATGACGACAGCCGCCCGTTCCCGAGCCCCGAACCTGCCCCTACGGGACGCCGAGCGCGCCAGGCGCATCGCGGCGGCCGCGGCCTCGGCCCTGCGGCGCGAACTCGACACCTACCCGAAGCCCGGCCTCGTCAGCCGCATCGACAGCGGCAGCCATGCCGACATGGACGCCGCCACCTTCGCGGCGAGCACGGCGGCGATCGAGCCCTACCTCGCCGACCTCGCCGCCGCCGGCGCCCAGGGTGCGACGATGCCCGAGCTTCGGCGCATCGGGATCGCGGCGGAGGCGGCGATGCGCGCGGCGACCGGGGGCGTGAACACCCATCGCGGCGCGATCTTCGGCCTCGGCCTGCTCTGTGCGGCCGCGGGTTCGTTCTCCGGGGAGACCATCCCCGCCGGCGGGCTCGGCGACCGGGTCCGCCAGCGCTACGGCGCGGACATCCTCGACGGCCCGGTTCTGCTGCGCGCGCCCGGGGCCGAGGCCCGGCGCCGGCACGGGGTCGGCGGCGCGCCGCGCGAGGCGGCCTCCGGCTTCCCGAGCGTCTACGAGGTCGGCCTTCCGGCGCTGGCCCGTGGCCGGCGCCTGCGCCCGGACGACCCGGCGGCGGCGCACGTCGAGGCCTGCCTCGCGCTGATCGCGACGGTGGAGGACACCAACCTGCTCCACCGCGGCGGCGAGGCCGGCTACGCCTTCGCCCGCGACGCCGCCGCGGGCTTCGTCGCGGCCGGCGGCGTCGGGCAGACGGCGTGGCGCGAGGCGGCCGAAAGCCTCCACGACGCCTTCGTGGCTCAAAACCTCAGCCCCGGCGGCGCGGCCGACCTGCTGGCGATGACGCTGTTCGTGGATGCGATCGAGGCGCCGACCCCGTGACGCTGGCGATCCTCTGTTCGGGGCAGGGCGGCCAGCACCCGGGCATGTTCGACCTCACCGCCGGGCTGCCGGCGGCGCAGGCCGTGTTCGCGGCGGCCAAGCCGCTCCTCGGCGCCGACCCGCGCGACATCGCGCGGGCGGGCGGCGCGGTCCTCAACGAGAACCGCACCGGGCAGATCCTGTGCTGCGTCGCGGCGCTCGCCGGCTGGACCATCGTCGCGGCATCCGCCCCGGCGCGCCGCATCGTCGCCGGCTACAGCATCGGCGACCTCGCCGCCTGGGGCTGCGCCGGACGCTTCTCGGTCGAGACCGTGCTGGCGCTCGCCGCCGCCCGCGCCGAGGCGATGGATGCGGCCTCGGGCGTGGGGCACGGCCTCGCCGGCATCCGCGGCCTGCCGCAGGCGCGGATCGCGGACATGGCAAGCGCGCATGGCTGCCACCTCGCGATCCGCAACGCGCCCGACAGCGTCGTCGTCGGCGGGCCGGTCGATGCGTTGGAGGCCGTCTGCCGCGCGGCGCTCGCCGCCGGGGCGCAGCGCGCGGTGGTGCTGCCGGTGCGGACGCCGTCGCACACGCCGCTCCTCGCCGCCGCCGCCCTGCGCTTCGGCGGGATTTTGCGCGCGGCACCTCAGGAAAAGCCGCCGCGCCCCGGTTCGCGCCTCGTCGGCGGTCTCGACGGCACCGCGGTGTTCGACGCCGCCGCCGGGCTCGACAAGCTCGCGCGCCAGATCGCGCAGACGATCGACTGGGCGGCCTGCCTCGACAGCTGCCGGGAATACGGCGCCACCACCGTACTCGAACTCGGCCCCGGCCACGCGCTGGCGACCATGGCCGGCTCGGCGATCCCCGACGCGCGGGTGCGGGCGCTGGAGGATTTTCGCACCGCGGCGGGCGTGACGGAGTGGCTCGCCGGCTGAGGCGTCGTCAGCCGCGGCGTCGATCCGCCGGGCGCCAAGCTGTCGTATCCCCACGCTTCCGCGCATCCCCTCGCCCCGCGTGCGGGGAGAGGGCTTGGCCGAGCGAGGCGGCAGCCGAAGGTGAGGGGCGCCGACGGAGGAGCCTCGTCCTGCACCTCCCCCTCACCGTCGCTTCGGCTTCGCCTCCGCTTCCCGCAGGGACGACGAGGTCCCATCGGGCCTCTCCCCGCGTGCGGGGAGAGGGGGGCCAGCCTCAGCCCTCGTGCGAGGAGAACAACGGACCCGCTCGGTCGCTTCGGCTAGGGAAGGGCGTCCCGTTCGATCGGGACGCCCAAAACCCTCACGAATCGAGGGCGTCGGCCTCGTCGATGTCCACGAGGAAGACGATGTCGGCTTCGTCCTCGTCCTCCTCGCCCTCTTCGGTGGTCGCGTCGTTGGCGGCGGCGGCGTGGCGCGGGTCGTCCTCGAAGTCGCCTTCGCCGTCGTCCTCGGCCAGCGCGTCCTCGAAGATCTCGATCTCGTCCTCGTTGGCGGCGCGGATCTTGAGCTCCGAGGTGCCGTTCCAGAGCGGCGCGCCGTCGCTCGTCATCTTCTGGATGTCTTCCTTGAAGCCGTCGCAGGTGAAGAGGTCGCGCGCTGTCTCCTCGTCGCCGTTGATGACCGCCACGGCTTTGCCCTCGATCTCGAGCGTGAACATCGCTGACTTCCCTCTGATTACCGTGTTGCGAAAGGCCCGCATCCGGGCCGTTCGCGCCTGCGCCGCAAGAAAGCTCTGGAACTTCCGCGCACCGCTCTCAATCCGGTCGCGGGGATGCTGTAGGGGGGAACGGTACACCCGCCAACCCCGAATTATCGCGCCGTCCGAGCCCTTCGCGGTCCGCCTCCTGCTTGGGTCCGGTCGCTCTGGCCCGGCGACGGCGCGCGTCAGACCATACGCCTTCCACCACAAGCCTTGGCCGGCCCCAGTTTCAGGAAAGAAGGAATCCCGGATGCGGATCAGGCTCGGCTGCGAGATGCGCTACGCCTTCCCCTATCCCGTGCCGATGGTGGTGATGCTCAACCTGCATCCCTCCTGCGCCGACGCCCTCGAGGCCCCGGATGCGATCGTCACCCAGCCCGCGGTGCCGGTCGAGACGTACCGCGACAGCTTCGGCAACCTCTGCGGCCGCCTGATCGCGCCGGCCGGCGCCTTCACCATCGGCACCGACGGGATCGTCGCCGACGACGGGCTGCCGGACCCGATGGCGCCGGACGCCGCGCAGCACCGCGTCGAGGACCTGCCGGCCGAGACCCTGCTGTTCCTGCTGCCGAGCCGCTACTGCGAATCCGACCTGCTCGCCGACGAGGCCTGGCGGCTGTTCGGCGACACCCCGCCGGGGTGGGAGCGGGTGCAGGCGGTGTGCGACTTCGTCAACGCCCACCTCGCCTTCGGCTACGAGTTCGCCCACCGCGACCGCACGGCGCTCGACGCCTACCAGGGCGGGCGCGGGGTCTGCCGCGACTTCACCCACCTCGCGGTGGCGTTCTGCCGGGCGCTGAACCTGCCGACCCGCTACTGCACCGGCTACATCAGCTTCATCGGCGAGCCCGAGCCGCACCCGGCCGGCGACTTCTGCGCCTGGATGGAGGTCTACCTCGGCGGGCGCTGGCACGTGTTCGACCCGCGCAACAACGCGCCGCGCATCGGCCGGGTCATGGTCGCCTACGGGCGCGACGCCGCCGACGTGCCGCTGACCCACACCTTCGGCCCGAACCCGCTGGTCGGCTTCCGGGTCTGGGCCGACGCCGTCGCGGTCATCGACCACCTCGACGCGGAGGCCGCCGAAGCCCCCGAGGAGCCGCTGCCGCCGCAGACGATGACGACGCGGATGGAGTGAGGGGGCTTAAGCCCCGCTGCCGCCGCGCGAGATCGCGCGCTTGACCACGGCCTGAACCTCCGGGTTCGACAGGAACAGGTCGTGGTTGATCAGGCCGCCGCCGTAATCCGAGGCGTCGGCGACGCGCACGCCGAGCGCCTCCAGGCGCTCGCGGTCGGCGGCGCCGGCGCGGACGACGCCGCCGGCGATGGCGCCGGAGAGTTCCAGGGCGCGGTCGTTGGTCGACGAGATCACCGTGATCTTGTGCACGTCCGAACCGAGCTTGGCGACGCTGCCGGTGAACAGGTCGATGTCGATGTCGGGGGCGGCCAGCACCACCGCGCCGATCCGGTTCATCGCCGCCTCGCCGGCCTCGGCGCGCAGCATCCGCAGGGTCTCCAGGGTCAGCAGCGTGCCCATGGAGTGGGCGACGAGGTTGATCTTGCCGGCGCTCTGCGTGGAGGCGAGCGCCTTCAGCAGGTCCTCGAAGGCGTCGCGCGACCACAGCGCGCTCTCGCGGTCGTAGCCGTAATCGAAGGTCGCGGCGGCGGACGGCCAGGTGAACAGGCCGGACACGCCGCGGAAGCGGATGCCGTCGGAGAGCCGGGCCGCGCTGACGGCGGCGGATTCGAACGATTCGCGGTAGCCGTGGACGTAGATCAGCACGTCGCGCCCCAGCGCGGCCTCGGCGAAGGCGTTGGCGGCGCTGGGACCGGTCTCGACCTTCGGCACCGCTCCGATGGTCCAGTCGCCGGAGATCACCGACGAGACCTTGCCCAGCAGCGACCGGTCGGGCGGGGACAGCCGCACCTCGGCGAAGCTGAGGCCGCGGCCGCGCTCGGCGTTGAAGTAGGGGGGCTTGGGCGGGCTGCCGACGGGCTTGCGCGTGGTGGCGACCAGGAGCACCGGCATCACGTCGAGGGCCGATTGCCGCTCGGGCAGCACGACCGTGCCCGTCGAGAGGCTGTCCGTGATGCAACCGCCGAGGGACGGCGCCAGCACGGCGGTTCCAGCGAGGGCACCGAGGCGGACGAAGGCGCGGCGGGTCGGAGGCTGGCGCAGCATGATCTCGGGTCTGTCCGGCGCGATGGGAGACGGCGATGTGTCCGGCTCCGAGACCTAGCCTGTGCCGCAGGATCATGACCATGGCAGGGCACAAGCGTGACCGTTCGCCCGGTGGATTGCGGGCATCGGCCGTCTGGGGCCGGCGGAAACGCATTCTGAACGGAGGCGGCGTGCGGCGGTTGGGAGGGCAGGGGGGACGCCGAAGGATCGGAAAGGACTTGCCGTGTTCAGATCGCGAAACCCCCTCGGCCGCCAGGTCGTCGTCATCACCGGCGCCTCGAGCGGCATCGGCCTGGCCACCGCCCGCATGGCGGCCGAGCGCGGCGCCAAGGTGGTGCTGGCGGCCCGCAGCGGCGACGCGCTCGCCAGGATCGAGAGCGAGATCAAGGCGGCCGGCGGCCAGGCCATCCAGGTCGTGGCCGACGTCGGGGACCGGGCTGACGTCGACGCCATCGCCGAGGCCGCGATCGCCCGGTTCAGCCGGATCGACACCTGGGTCAACGATGCTGGCTTGTCGATCTTCGGGAAGCTCGAGGAGGTCGTCGATGCGGACAACAAGCGCCTGTTCGCCACGAACTTCTGGGGCGTGGTCAACGGATCGCTGGCGGCCGTTCCGCACCTGAAGCGCACGGGCGGCGTCCTGATCAACCTCGGCAGCGTCGCGTCCGACGTCGCGTTTCCGCTGCAGGGCATGTATTGCGCCAGCAAGCACGCCATCAAGGGCTTCACCGACGCCCTGCGCATCGAGCTGGAGGAGGAGGGCGCGGGCGTCGCGGTCACGCTGATCAAGCCGGCCGCGATCGACACGCCGTTCCCGCAGAACGCGAAGAACTACACCGACCGCGCGGTGAAGCTGCCGCCGCCGGTCTATCGCACCGAGGAGGTGGCCAACGCCATCGTCCACGCCGCCGTGCATCCGCAGCGCGACATCTATATCGGCGGCGGTGGCCGGCTGATGAGCGCGGCGCAACGGTTGGCACCGCGCGCCTTCGACCGGATCGGCCGCACCATGATCGCCCAGCAGCTGCGCGACGAGCCGGCGCGTGGCCGCGCGGGCGCCTTGCACCAAGCCGGGGGCGCCTCGCACGAGGCCGGAAGCACCGGGCGGACATCCGGCGACCATCCGGGCTACGTGATGCGCCGGAGCTTCTACACGCGCAGCACCCTGCACCCGCTCGCCTCGTCGATCGTGGCGGTGGGGGCGGTGCTGGCCGCGACCTCGGTGCTGGCCGGCAACCGCCGGCGCTGATCCGGCGACGCGGGAGGGGCGCGGCGACACGGGCCCGCGCCTCTCGACGAACGCCCTCGGTCCCGGCATGAAGGGCGGATGACGCCCGCCTCCCTCGACATCGATGCGCTCCGAACCCGGCTGCTCGCCGGCGACCGGGCCGCGCTCGCCCGCGCGATCACGCTCGCCGAATCGAAGCGGGCCGACCACCGGGCGCTGGCGCGGGACCTGATCGACGCGGTGCTGCCGCAGACCGGCCAAGCGATCCGCGTCGGCATCACCGGCGTGCCCGGCGTCGGCAAGTCGACGACGATCGACGCGCTGGGTGCCAACCTCACGGCCGCCGGCCACAAGGTGGCGGTGCTGGCGGTCGACCCGTCCTCGACGCGCACCGGCGGCTCGATCCTCGGCGACAAGACCCGGATGGCGCGTCTCGCGCTGGATCCCAACGCCTTCATCCGGCCCTCGCCCTCGTCGGGCACGCTCGGCGGCGTCGCCGCCAAGACCCGCGAGACCATGCTGCTCTGCGAGGCGGCCGGCTTCGACGTGATCCTGGTGGAGACGGTGGGCGTCGGCCAGTCCGAGACCGCGGTGGCGGACCTGACCGACTTCTTCCTCGTGCTGATGCTGCCCGGCGCCGGCGACGAGCTTCAGGGCATCAAGAAGGGCATCCTCGAACTCGCCGACATGATCGCGGTCAACAAGGCCGACGACGGCGAGGCCGAGCGGCGGGCGAACGCCGCAGCCGGCGAGTACCGCGCCGCGCTCCACATCCTCACCCCGGCCTCCGCCACCTGGACGCCGCCCGTGGTCACCATCTCGGGCTTCCACAACCTGCGCCTCGACGCGATGTGGGACCGGGTCGTCGACCATCGCCAGAAGCTCACCGCCACCGGCGAGATCGCGAAGAAGCGCCGGGAGCAGGATGTGAAGTGGATGTGGGCCCTCGTTCACGAACGCCTGCACCAGCGCCTCGTCGGCACGTCGGAGGTGCGCAAGGCGACCGCCGAGGCGGAAGGCCGCGTGGCGAAGGGCGAAGCCTCTCCGGCTGCGGGCGCCGCAATCATCGCCGAGCTGATCGGGCTTTGAGCCCAACAGCTTTGAGCGAAGCGCCGGTTCTCCTGATCACCGGGTTCGGCCCGTTTCCCGGCATGCCGCGCAACCCGAGCGCGGCGCTCGCCCGCCGTCTCGAACGGTCGAGCCGCCTCAGGCTCGCCCTCGCCCTCGGCCGCGCTCTGCGGGTGCGGGTGCTGGACACCACCTACGACGCGGTCGGCACGCAGCTGGTCCCGGAGCTGACGCAGGCACCCGCGGCGGTGCTGATGCTCGGCGTCGCCTCGCGGGCCAAGCGCATCCGCGTGGAGGCGCGGGCCTGCAACCGGGCGAGCCGGTTCTACCCGGATGCGTCGGGGCGCCCGTCCGCCAGCCTCACCCTCGATCCGGCCGGGCCGGCGGCGCGTCATGCCGTCGTCGCGCCCCAGGCCCTGGCGATCCTGCGCCGTCACGGGCTGGCGGTGGTCGGCTCGCGCGACGCCGGGCGTTACCTGTGCAACGCTAGCTACTTCCGCGCCCTGGCCGAGCCGTGCCCGGTGCTGTTCGTCCACATCCCCCCGGTGTCCTCGGTGAAGCGGCCCCGCGACGCGGTGCGCCCGCGGCGCGGCCGTCTCGATCCCGCGGCGCAGGCGCAGGCGTTGACCGAGGTGGCGCTGTTCCTCTGTGTTCGAGGACGGGCGGCCGCGCGGACGCGCTGATGCCGCCCGACACAGGCATATGCATCCACCGCGTCGCTCACCCCAGATCCTGCAGGTGGCGCGCGGCGATCACCGAGGCGGCGGTGCGGTTCTCGACGCCGAGCTTGGCGTAGATGCCCTCCAGGTGCTTCGTCACCGTACGCGGGCTCAAGCCTAAGATCTCGCCGATGTCGCGGCTCGACTTGCCACGCGAGAGCCAGAGCAGCACCTCCGCCTCGCGGCCGGTGACGCGGAGCCGGTCGCGCAGGCGTTCGAGGCCGGCGGCGGTGTCGTCGCGCGAGAGCCGGAGCAGGATCTCCTCGCCGGTCCGGCCGATGAAGCTGAGCACGTGGGCGCGGCCCTCGCGGTCGCGCAGACTCAAGGGGGCCGCCGCGCCGCCCTCCAGGGCGTCGCGCAGCCACGCGCGGCTCGTCGCGGGCAGGGCGAGCGCCGTGCCGGGGTCGGCCGCGAGGTCGCCCAGCAGGCGCGCGGCCTGCGGCGTGCACCACGCCACGGCGCCGGCCGCGTCCACGGCGAACAGTGTGCGGCCCGCGGTATCGAGGGCCGCACGCGCGCTCTGCGCCGCCCGCGCGCTCGCCAGATGCACGCGGATGCGCGCCAGGATCTCGTCGGGGGCGATCGGCTTGGTGACGTAGTCGACGCCGCCGGCGCCGAGCCCCTTCACGATGTGCTCGGTCTCGGTCAGCCCGGTCATGAAGATCACCGGCACGTGCGCAACGTGCGGTTTCGCCTTGAGGCGGCGGCAGGTCTCGAACCCGTCCATGCCGGGCATCATCGCGTCGAGCAGGATCACGTCGGGGGTGATCTCGTCGACCAGCGCCAGGGCGAGGTCGCCCGCCACCGCGACGAGGACGGTCGCCCCGGAGCGCTCGATCGCCTCGGTAAGGAAGTTCAAGGTGTCGGGGGAATCGTCGACGACCAGGACGATGTCGCGCTGCGGCTCAGCCATCGACGGCGGCTCCCTCCGACGCGACCGCGCGATCCGCCATGCCCTCCGCCATCGCCTGCAGCACGCTCAGGTAGCGCCGCATATCGAAATCGGCCACGAGGCCGCGCATCCGCGCGACGAACGCATCCGGCACGCTCGCATCCTGCGCCATCTCGGCGAGCTTGGCCTCGATGCCGCGGATGTGCCCGATCCGCCCAAGGCGCAGCAGGTCGCCGACCTGCTGCGGCGACGGCCCCGAGGCTTCCGCGGAGGGCGTCGCCGCCGGCTCGGGCTCCGCCTCCGGGGCGCCCGCCCATTCGAGGCCGAGGAGCTGCGTGACCCGTTCGAGGAAGTCGCGCAGGTCGAAGGGCTTTGCGATGATCGCGTCGTGCGGGGCGTCGTCGCCGCGGATCGGGCTGATCTCGTGGACGTTGGCCGACATCATCGCGATCCGCCCGGCGAACCCCGCCTCCCGCAGGCGCTTGGCGACCGCCCAGCCGGACAGTCCCGGCATCGCGATGTCGAGGAGCAGCAGGTCCGGGCGTTCGGCCTCGGCTGCGGCGAGGCAGGCGGGACCGTCGATCGCCTCGACCACGACGAACCCCTCCGGCTCCAGGATCTCGCGCATCAGCGCGCGGTGCCCGGCATCGTCGTCGGCGACCAGCACCGTCCGCCGCGCGCCGGCATAGGCGCGGGATGGGATCGCCGGCGGGACCGGGATCGGCGCGGCGCGGGTGATCGCGGACAGCATCAGGCGGAAGCGGAAGGTCGTGCCGCGGCCAAGTTCGCTCGTCACCGAGATCTCGCCGCCCATCACCTGCGCCAGCAGGTTGGCGATGGTGAGCCCGAGCCCGGTCCCCGGCGTGCCGGCGGCGGCCGGGGTCGTCCCGCGCTCGAACGGCTCGAAGATCCGCTCCAGGTCGGACTCGGGGATGCCAGGCCCGGTGTCGCGGATCGTGAACACGGCCACCTGGCTGCGGTAGCTCAGGTCGAGGGCGACGTGGCCGGCCTGGGTGAACTTGATCGCGTTGGAGAGCAGGTTCAGCAGCACCTGCCGCAGGCGCTTCTCGTCGGTGGCGACCACCGCGGGCAGGATCTCGGGCCGGGTGAAGCGGAAGTCGAGGCCGGCGCTCTGCGCCTGCAGCCGCACCATGTCGACGATCTGGTCGAGCACCTCGGCGATGCGGATCTCGTCGCGATGGATCTGCAGGCGGCCCGCCTCCATCCGCGAGATGTCGAGGAGGCCGTCGATCAGGCCCGAGAGGTGCTGGGCGCTGCGCCGGATCACCCGGATGCCGTTCTGGCGCGCTGGCGGGATCGCCGCGTCGCCCTCCAACAGCTGGGCGTAGCCGAGCACGGCGCTCAAGGGCGTGCGCAGCTCGTGGCTGATGCCGACGACGTAGCGGCTCTTGGCGAGGTTGGCGGCCTCCGCCGTCTCCTTGGCGGTCTGGAGCTTGGCGTCGGTGACCTTGTGCGCCTCGATCTCGGCCTCGAGCAGGGCGGTCTGGCGCCGCGTTTCGGCCTGCGCGACGCGGCGGCTCTCGTGCGCTAGCACGAACAGCCACGCGACCACGCCGAGGATGACGACGAGGATGAAGAACACGCTGGTCAGCGCGGCGCGCAGCGCCACGCGGTGCTCGGGATGCTCCAGCGTCGCCCCGGCGTGGACGATGCCGAGGATCAGCCCGACCACGGCCACCAGCGTCAGCATCAGGGCGAGGTAGCGCCCGAGCGGCGCGCCGATCCAGGCGGCGGTGCGCGCCGGCACGATCCGGCCGAGCACGGCCTGCGCCTGCGCCTCCAGCTTGCCGTGCGGCTTGCACAGGTCGCCGCAGCGGGCGTCCAGGGAGCAGCACAGCGAGCAGATCGGCCCGTCATAGGCCGGGCAATGGGCCATGTCCTCGCCCTCGAACGGCAGCTCGCAGACCCGGCAGACGATCTCGGGCCGCCCCCAATCCGCCTTCGGCGTCCGCGCCAGGTAGTAGCGCCCGCCTGTCGCCCAGGCGATCAACGGCGCCGCCGCGAACGCGACGCCGAGCGTCAAGAGCGGCGCGAAGGGCTGCAGCGCGCGCCCGAGCAGCCCTGCATGGGCGAAGGTGCCGGCGAGCAGCGCCAGCGTCATCGCGCCGGTGCCCACCGGGTTGATCGCGTAGAGGTGTGCGCGCTTGAACTCGATGCCCGGCGGCGACAGGCCGAGCGGCTTGTTGATCGCGAGGTCCGAGGCCAGCGCCCCGACCCAGGCCGAGACCACGACCGCGTAGAGCGGCAGCGTGCTGGCGATGGTCTTGTCGATGCCGAGCTCCATCAGCAGCAGCGCGATGGCGACGTTGAAGACGAGCCAAACCACCCGCCCCGGATGGCTGTGCGTCAGGCGCGAGAAGAAGTTCGACCATGCGATCGAGCCGGCATAGGCGTTGGTGAGGTTGATCTTGAGCTGGGAGACCACGACGAACGCGGTCATCAAGAAAAGCGCCGCCTCCCGCGAGGGCGTGACGTAGCCGAAGGCGATCCAGTACATCCGGGTCGGCTCGGCGGCGTTCTCCGTCGCGACGCCGTGCTCCATCGCCAGCACCGCGAGGAACGCGCCGAGGAGGATCTTGAGCATGCCCGGCACGATCCAGCCGGCGCCGGCCGCCAGCACCGCCGCCCACCAGCGCCGGTCGCGCGGTCCCTCGGGCGCCGGCACGAACCGCAGGAAGTCGACCTGCTCGCCGACCTGCGCCAGGAGCGCCAGAAGCACGCCGGCGGCGAGCCCGAAGCGGGCCGCGTCGAATCCCGCACCCGATCCGGGGGCCAGGCCCGGAAAGGCGAAGAGCGCATCGAGCGGGGCGTCGCCCTTCCAGGCGATGCAGGCGAGCGGCAGCAGGTTGAGGCCGACCCAGAGCGGCTGCGTCCCGATCTGGAACCGGCTGATCAGGCGGATGCCGTAGGCCACGAGCGGGATCACAACCGCGGCGCAGGCCAGATACCCGATCCATAGTGGCAGGCCGAAGCATAGCTGCAGCGCCAGCGCCATGATCGCGGCTTCGATGGCGAAGAACAGGAACGTGAAGCTCGCGTAGATCAGCGAGGTCACGGTCGAGCCGAGATAGCCGAAGCCGGCCCCGCGGGTGAGCAGGTCCATGTCGAGGCCGTAGCGGGCCGCGTAGATCGTGATCGGCGCAGCGGTGGCGAAGATCAGCACGCCGACGACGAGGACGGCGGCCAGCGTGTTCGAGAACCCGGTGGCCAGCATCAGCGTACCGCCGATCGCCTCCAGCGCCAGGAACGAGAGCGAGCCGAGCGCCGTCTGCGCCACCTGGAACGCCGACCAGCGCCGCGCCTTCTTGGCGGTGAAGCGCAGGGCGTAGTCCTCCAGCGTCTCGTCGGCGACGAGGCGGTTGTAGGCCCGCCGGATCGGGATGATGTGCTGGCGCCCGCTCATGGGGTGGTGGTCGGTCCCGAAACGTCCCCGGACGGCATGGCCCGCGGCGCGTGCGCCATCGATAGGCCGGATCGGCGCGGGATTCGCAAGAATCGTGCGCCGGCCCTGTCGTGCAATCGCTCGAAAGCGCTTGCCCTGTTCGACTTCGGCCTCAGTCGCCGGCGCCCGCCTCCGCGGGCTCAGGCTTTCGCTCAGCTCGACGCCTTTCAGGACCGAGGTCCTGAAAAGCCCGCTGCGCGGGGCGCTCTTCGCGCCCTGAACCCGCTGAACGCGGCTTCGAGCGATCACCCTGGCCGGCTGTACAGGCCCTGCATGCGGCCAGCATTGAATTCGCGGGCCCGCGACGGCATATCGCCCCCGCATTCGCGGTGGCGCCCGGTCCGATCCGGCCGGGCGGCGCCGGATCGTGTCTTGACGCGCTTCCCGACGCCGCGCCGACATCCGCGTCGTCGGGCAGCGCTCCTTTGAAAGCGGAGCGACGACTGTGAGCGAGACGGTGGAACGGCACGAATTCGGTGCCGAAGTCGGGCGGCTGTTGGACCTCGTGGTCCACGCCCTCTACTCCGACCGCGAGATCTTCCTGCGGGAGCTGGTGGCCAACGCCGCCGACGCGATGGACCGCCGCCGGTTCGAGGCCCTGACCTCGGCGGCGAGCGCCCTGCCGGCCGACGCGAAGGTGCGGATCACCCCCGACAAGGCGGCCCGCACGCTCACCGTCTCGGATGCCGGCATCGGCATGAGCAAGGACGACCTGGCCTCGAACCTCGGCACGATCGCGCGCTCCGGCACGCGGGCGTTCTCGCAGACGCTGGCCGACGCCAAGCCCCAGGACGGCAAGGAAGACGAGAAGCCGAGCCTGATCGGCCAGTTCGGCGTCGGCTTCTACTCGGCCTTTATGGTGGCCGACCGCGTCACGGTCACCTCGCGGCGCGCGGGCACCGAGGAGGCCTGGACCTGGGCCTCGGAGGGGCAGGGCAGCTACACCCTCGAGCCGGCGACCCGCGAGGAGCCCGGCACCACGATCGTGATGCACCTGAAGGAGGATGCCGACGAGTACCTCGAGAGCTACCGCCTCGATCATCTGGTCCGCAAATGGGCCGACTTCATCACCGTGCCGATCGCCATCGTCGAGGACGGCAAGGAGGAATCGGCCAACCAGGGCACGGCGCTCTGGCGCAAGGCGAAATCCGAGATCACGCCTGAGCAGTACGATGAGTTCTACCGCTCGGTCGGCATAAACTTCGACAAGCCGTGGGCGACGCTGCATTGGCGCGCGGAAGGCGCGCTCGAGTTCTCGGCGTTGCTGTTCGTGCCCGGGATGAAGCCGTTCCAGGCGGTGGAGGGCGAGCGCGAGAGCAAGGTGCGCCTGCACGTCCGGCGCATGTTCATCACCGACGACGCCAAGCTGCTGCCCTCGTGGCTGCGCTTCGTGCAGGGCGTGGTCGACACCGAGGACCTGCCGCTCAACGTCTCGCGCGAGATGCTGCAGACGACGCCGGCGCTGGCCAAGATCCGCCGCGCGGTCACCGGCCGCGTGCTCTCCGAGCTGACGAGCCGGTCCAAGGACGCCGAGGGCTACCAGGCCTTCTGGGAGAACTTCGGGCCGGTGGTGAAGGAAGGTATCTACGAGGACCACGAGCGCCGCGCCGAGATCGCGCCGCTGCTGCGTTTCAAGTCCTCCGCGGTGGAAGGCTGGACCGGGCTCGCCGACTACGTCTCGCGGATGAAGGACGGCCAGGAGGCGATCTACTACCTCGTCGCCGACGACGCCGACGCGCTCGCCCGCTCGCCCCAGCTCGAAGGCTTCCGCGCCCGCGGCCTCGAGGTGCTGCTGCTCTCCGACCACGTCGACGCGTTCTGGCCCGAGCAGCTCGCGCGCTTCGAGGAGAAGCCGCTGCGCTCGGTGACCCAGGGCGCCCTCGACCTGTCGAAGTTCTCCGGCGACGCGGAGGCCGGCGAGGCCCCGGCCGGCGTCGACGACCTCGTCGCCAAGATCAAGGCGGCCTTGTCCGACGACGTCTCGGACGTGCGCGCCACCGACCGCCTCGTCGACAGCGCCGTGGTGCTGGCGGCCGGCGGCAACGGACCCGACCTGCAGATGCAGCGCCTGCTGCGCCGCGCCGGCCGCGCGGCCGGCGGCGGCAAGCCGATCCTGGAGATCAACCCGCGCCACCCGCTGATCCGCGCGCTGGCCGAGGGCCCGGAGGACGCGATCGCGCCGGCGGCCGGCACCCTCCTCGACCTCGCCCGCATCCAGGACGGCGACACCCCGCGCGACCCGGTCGCCTTCGCCCAGGTCGTCGCGGCGGCGCTGGCCGGGAAGGCCTGAGCCGACCGACGATCGCGATCGAAAAAGCGCGATCGCGCTTGTGATCCGGCGGTGCTTCATGCTAGGCACCGCCGGTCTCGACGAGGCACCTCGCGGAGAGGTGGCAGAGCGGTTGATTGTACCGCACTCGAAATGCGGCATGGGTGCAAGCCCATCGGGGGTTCGAATCCCCCCCTCTCCGCCAAGTTTTCCTATCGCATTGTAATTATTAGCTTTTTTACCCGATCGGGGTGATCTGCCGTCGTAGTGGTACATATGGGTGGTATGTGTTTCGGCGTTCAACTTTGACCCCGTGAGGCGGGGGATCTGGAGTGGGCCCCTGATGGTAGGCACGATCAGGCGGCGGTTTTGACCGTCGGCCGGGCGTGTTGCTGCTCGAACTGCACGGGGCTCAGGTACCCGAGCGCCGAGTGCAGCCGTTTGGTATTGTAGATCTCGTCGATGAAGCGCGGTAGCTCGGCTGCCACATCGGCGAAGGTCTCGAACGCCATCGGGTACACCCCCTCGACCTTGAGCGTCTTCATGAAGCTCTCGGCCTTGGCGTTGTCGTAGGGGTTGCCGCGCCGGCCCATCGAACCGATGATTCCGTGCTTGACCAACACCTTCCGATAGGCCTCGGCAGCGTATTGACTGCCGCGGTCCGTGTGGTGGGTCAGTCCCGGTGCCGGTCGACGCCGCTCGATCGCCGCGCGCAGAGCCGCGAGGGTCAGGCGGGCGTCGATCGACCGGCCAAGCGCGTAGCCGACCACGCGGCGCGACCAGGCATCTAGGATGATCGCGACGTAGACGAAGCCGCCCATCACCGCGACGTAGGTCAGATCCGCGACCCAAAGTTGGTCTGGCCTATTCGGAACGGTGTCCCGGGCCAGGTTCGGGAAGATCGGGCTCTCGTGGTCGCTGTCGGTGGTCGTGACGTAGCGGCGGCAAACACGCGGCTGCAGGTCATGCGCGCGCATGAGGCGGCGGACCTTCTTGTGATTCACCCGCCATCCTTGCTGGCGCAGGGCCGCTTGGACGCGGCGCCAGTCGTAGGCTTCAAACGCATCACAGATCGCCGCCATGGCCTCGACAAGGGCGGTGTCGTCGGCAGCCCGCGTCGGAGCGTCGTAGTAGGTGGAGCGCGCCAGACCCATCAGCCGGCATCCCGCAGCGACGGAGAGGCTGCCGGGCCGGTGATCACGGACATAGGCCCGCTTCTCGGCGGTGGTCCCTGGCGCAGAGCCCCTTTTAAAAACTCGAGCTCAAGCGCCTGCCGGCCGACGAGCCGTTCGAGCGCGGCGATGCGTGCCTCGTAGGCTTGGATCGTGTCGGCGGCGGCCGCGTCATCGTCGAACGCGCCGGTCTCGTACTTCTGCACCCAGACCCGCACGAGGTTGCGCGAGAGGTCGTGGCGCTTGGCCAGGCCGTGCAGCGTCTCGCCGGACAGATACTCCTGCGCGACCTGACGCTTGAACGCGACGCTGTGGGAACGGTGTCGTGCCATGGTCTTCATCCTTCGAAGACCCGGCCATCCGGTCAATCAGCCCTGCCCAATCTGTCCACCATCAGGGGCCCACTCCAGAACCCATGGGCCCATTGGCGCAGTCCGATGGGCATGATGCGCCAGGGTTGGGCGATGAGCTTTTTGCCAGGCGTCACAGCCATGATCGATGATGTCGTCGTAGGATGGGAAGACCCGGTTTCCGAGCCAGTTGTCGCGAAGGAACTGCCAGAGGTTCTCGACCGGGTTGAGTTCGGGTGAGCGCGCCGGCAGGGGCAGGAAGGTGATGTTGTCGGGAACCGGCAGCTTCCTGGTGGTGTGCCAGCCGGCCTGGTCGAGCAGGAGCACGGCGTGGGCGCCAGGAGCGATGGTCGTTGCGATTTCTTCGAGGTGATGAGCCATGGCTGACGTGGTGCAGCGGGGCATGACCAAGCCTGCGCCGACGCCCCGGGCCGGGCAGATCGCCCCGAAGATGTAGGCCGAGGCCGTGCGCTGGTCCTTGGGGGCCGAGGGTCGCGTTCCGCGCTCGGCCCAGCGCCGGGTCAGGGTGTTCTTCTGGCCGACACGAGCCTCGTCGCAGAACCAGACCTCTATCGGCTTGCCGCCGACGGCCTGCGCGATGTCCGCCAGACGGTCGGGGAAGTCTTTTTAAAAACGGCCGCGGCGTCCGGATCCTGGGCGTGATGGCGCGGGCGGGCCGAGAGCTTGGCGAAGCCCATGGCTCGCAAGACCCGGCTCAAGGTCTGCTCGGAGACCGACACGCCGTGATCCTCGCACAGGATCTGGGCCAGATCGCACAACCGCCAGCGCACCACACCGTGTGCGGCTGGCGTCGGTCCCTGGTCGACCAGCGCCTTGAGGACATCGCGCTGATCGGCGTTCAGGCGCGGCCGAGCCCCGGGGGCCTTGCCGTCGACCAGCCCGTCCGGTCCATCGGCGTTGAAGGCCACGACCCGGTCGCGCACCGTTTGCAACCCGACCCCGCCGATCTCGGCCGCCTCCAAGCGCAGACCACCCGCGGCGATCACCGACAGCGCCAACAGGCGGCGGGTCTGCGCCGGATCACGCGAACCCTGGGCCAGACCGCGCAAGGCCTCGGCATCATAATCCGATCGCAGTGGCACCGGAGCAGCCATCACATCCTCCTCAGGCTCCAAACCTGAAAAGAGAATCACGACCTGGATCGCGATGCTACCTCACGTGAATCACGTTCAACGGGGCTTGGTATAAGGCCACTTTTAGTCAATCTCGGCCAAAAATCGAGTTTCTGAACGAAGTCGAGCCGCCGCCGGTATCCGGGAAGTCTGCCTTCAAAGAAGACCGCATTTCAGGCGGTGCCCCCACACCGCAAAGCCCTTCAAACGACGCCGCCAATCCCGATGCCAAGCTGTTCGGGACCGCGTAGCGAAGCACCGCTCCTATAGGGCGGCGGATCCGACAAAAGCCGGGGTGCCACGAGGCGGCGGCTGAGGGCCACGAGGGCGATTTCGGTTTCGATCCGCGCGAGCGGCGCCCCCATGCAGTAGTGAAGTCCGCCGCCGAAGCCAAAATGCTGGACGTCGTCACGGTCGGGATCGAAGCGGTCGGGGTCGGCGAAGCGGGCGGGGTCGCGGTTCGCGGCGGCAAACAGCAGGATGACGGGGGCACCCTTCGGAATGGTGTGTCCGGCGATCTCGATGGTGCCCAGCGCCTTGCGGGTTCGGAAGTGCACCGGCGGTTCGTAGCGGAGCAGTTCCTCGATGACCCGCGGGGCCCGCTCGGGGTCGGCCCGGAGCTTGTCCCATTCGTGGGGATGGCGCAGCAGCGTGAGCATGCCGTTGGTGATCAGGTTCACCGTCGTCTCGTGGCCCGCCACGAGCAGCAGGATCGCCGTCGAGATCAGATCGAAATCGCCCATGGCCGGCTTGCCATTGGGAGACGGTGCAGCCAGCGCGCTGAGCAGGTCCGGCGTGGGCCGCCGGCGCTTCTCGCGGATCAGCGCACGCATGTAGCCGGAGATGGCGTCGAAGGCGGCGGCCGTCCGGTGCCGGCTGGCCTCGTCGTGGCGGGTATCGGGCTCCAGCGCGGTGGCGAGTTGCGAAGCCCAGGACTGGAACTGCGGCTCGTCCTTCTCCGGCACTCCGAGCATGTCGCAGATCACGGCGACCGGCAGCGGGTAGGAGAAATCCTCCACGAGGCAGATCTCGTCGCGTCCCCGGCAATCCTCGATCAGCGCGTCGACGTCGCGCTCGACCCGCTGCCTCAGGGCCTGCACCCGCGTCACGGAGAATTCCCGCATGACGACGCCGCGCAGGGTGTCGTGATCGGGTGGATCGCGGAAGATCAGCGGGCGATGCGCGGTGACGATGCGATCCTTGATCGGGTTGAGCAGCCAGTCCTTGATCGGGTTTCCGGTCCGCGGCCGGCGCGAGGGCGGCAGATCCTCGGAACTGAGCCGCGGATCGAAGATCAGGCTGCGGATCGCCGCATGGGTGCTCACCACGACGCTGCCGTCGCTCTGGCGCGAGACAGGCTTCTCCCGCAGCCGCGCGTAGATCGGATAGGGATCGGCTCGGTTGGCCGGGTCCAGCACCTCGGCAAACAGCGTGTCCTCAGGCATGACGAGCCTCGTCGGAACGGGAGACATGTGAGCCGGAGACTTGTGACCCGGAGACATGTGAGCCGGAGGCTTGGCGCGGCGGCGGGAAGCCGGGGAGCCCGGAGACGATGCGATCCTGATCGCTCGCATCGCGGATCGGCGGGAAGGCGCCGCCGATCCGGATCGCCTCCGCATACGCGGGGAGCCACCGGGCCTGATCGAACGACACGGCACTGATGCTGCGCCCCTCGCGGCCGTAGACGGCGAGGAAGCGTCGCGAGGCGCGCGAGCCGTGAACGATCGCGACCGTATCCGCTCCCTCGCTGAGGCCGACGGCCTTGATGTTGATCCCGAATTGGCTCGACCAGAACGCCGGGAGATGGTCGTAGGGGCGTTGGTCGTCGGCCGTCGCCAGCATGTTGCGCGCCGCATGGCCGCCTTGCGCGACGGCGTTGCCCCAGTGCTCCACCGAGATCAGCCGATCCCCATAGAGGGAGATCGGCCATCGCGCCACGTCTCCGGCCGCGTAGATGTCCGGGCACGGCGCGCCATCGGCGTCCAGGGTTCGGCACGCAGCATCGCAGGTCAGGCCGCTGGCATCGGCCATCAGGCCGGCCGCCTTCAGCCACCCCGTCTCCCGGACGGCGCCGAGCGCGACGATGACCAGGTCGGCCTCGACGACATGCTCGTCCGAAAGATGGGCGCGAACCACCCGGCCGGTCGCGTCGCCCTCGAAGCGCAGCACCTGTGCGTTCGGACGATACGTGACGCCGGCATCCTTGAGACAGTCCGCGATCACGCCGCCGACCCACGTACCGAGGGAGCGGGCGAGCGGGGTCAGGTTTGGATCGATCAGGGTGACCGGCAATCCCAGGCTGCGGCAGCAGGAGGCCGCCTCGCAACCGATCAGGCCGGCGCCGACGATGAGGATGCGAGACGGACCCGCGACCAGGGCTGCACGCAGGCGCGCGGCGTCGTCACGGCCGCGCAGGGTGAAGATGTTGCCGAGCGTGCCGCCGGACTCCACCGGCCAGGGGCGGGCCCGCGCGCCGGTCGTGACGAGCAGCTTGTCGTAGGCAAGCACCGCCCCGTCCGCGAGGCCGATCGTGTGCGCGCGACGATCGAGGTCGATCACGGCCTGACCCAGCATCCAGCGCGCGTCGAGGTCTGCGCGTTGCGGAAGCTCGGTCGCGTCCGCGGCCAGTTCGCCGGAGAGGACGTGTTTCGACAGAGGCGGCCGGTCGTAGGGGCGGTGCGGTTCGTCGCCGACGATCGTGATGCGGCCTCGATAACCGTTGAGGCGCAAGGCTTCCGCGCCGTGGAGGCCGGCGAGCGACGCGCCCACGACGATCATGCCGGGCGTGTCGACGCCGCTCACTGGGTCACTCCAGGCTCGGCCTGCATGCGTATGGCGCGGACGGGGCAGGCATGGACGGCGCGTTCGATCTCGCCCCGACGGGCGCGGGGGGGCGCCGGATCGTAGAACAGGATCTCATGGCCCCGCACGTCGAAGACTCCCGGCGCCGCAAAGCAGCATTGCGCATAGCCCTGACAACGGTTCAGGTCGACCACGACGCGCAAGGGGACTTCCGCATCATCGATGGTCTGAGGAACGAGCGTCATCGGGTTGGGTCGCTGATCGTCAAATGCCAAGGAAAGGGCCGTCCTGATCGTCGGCCTGCGGAATCAGTTTAGCAGCGGATCCCATGGGCAGGCCGGTCGTCACAGCCAGGACGAGCGTGGCGGCAAATGCAGTCAGCCCAGGTCTCCGTAGCATAGCGTAGGCGGACCGATTTGCACCCGATTCACGTCTGGCGCTGCGGCAGATCGGCGTTGTCGTCATGCTGCGATCCCCCTGACGGCGCGCCCGCCGCGAACGACATCGTCGATCCCCGAAAGAACGGCCTGTCTCGAATCGAGGCGGGCGAAGTCCTGAGCCACGGCCTCGGCACGCATGCGGAAACGCCGTTGCGCGAGAACCGTGCCGATCGCGTCGCGAAGCGCGTCGACGGTCGGAGCGTTGGCGGCCAGGTTGAGGCCGGCGCCCGACCACTCGATGCGCGCGCCGATCTCCGCCTTGTCCTCGGTCAGCCCGGACGAGACGATCGGCACGCCGGCTGCGAGGGCCTGCGAGACGCTGCCGTAACCGCCATTCGTCACGAGGACGGCGACGTCGGACAGCATCGCGTCGAACGGAAGAAAGGGGGCGATGCGGGCGTTGCTCGGGATCGGCCCGCGAAGGGCCTCGACCGGGCGCCCTCCCGTGGTCGCGACGACGAGGAGGTCGTCGCGGTCCGCCAGCGCCGCCAAGGTCGGCTCGATCAGTTCGCCGAAATCGGCGTTGGCGAGGGTGCCTTGCGTGACCAGAACCACGGGCTTGCCGAGGTCGCGGGTCGCCCACCAATCCGGAAGCGGCACGTCGGCGTTCGTCACCGGCAGCAGGCCGGTGAAACGCAGGTTGGGCGGCAGCGTCCCGAAATCGTACTCGAAGCCCGGCACGGTCTGCTGGAGGAACAGGTCCGGCAGCGTGGCGATGGAATGAGGCAGCGCGGCCGGCAGAGCCGGTACGCCGAGGCGCGCGAGTTGATCGTTCGCGTAGACGCGCACGGGATCGGCGAAGGCTGCGTCCATGCCGGCCTTGAGGACCGCGTAACGGGCCTGCTCGGCGCAATCCTTCGCCGGCGGCAGGCCGAGGCCGACGGGCGCCTCGTCGGGCCTGTCGAGGAACAGGAAACTCACGTTCAGGACGACGATCGGCGGGCGCGGCTTGGAATCGAGCAACAGGGGCAGCACGCCGAGGAACATGCTTCCCGCGACGACGACATCGGGCTGCTCGTCGTCGATCAGCCGACGCAGGGCGTCCGTCTGGTGCGGGATGGGATCGATGAAGCGTCGCGCGAATTCCAGCCGATAACGCTCCGGGCCCGCCGGCAGATCGATCGCGCGATATTCGGCGGCATGGTCGTCGTCGATGGGCGAAAACCGTAGGCCCGCGGCCTCGACCTTTTTCCGGAATCGTTCGGCCGTCGTCATGACGACCACGTCCCCGCGTGCGGCCAGAAGTCGGCCGACCGCGAGCAGCGGATTGACGTGCCCGGTCAAGGCCGTGGCTGCGATCAGCACCTTCATGGCGGTGCGTCCCTTAAAAATTCGATTGCGATGCAGTGACTACGCTGCACTGCACCCAACGGTTACGTGCCCTAACCGCGACCAAGTGTGCCAGCACACGCGGCTCCGTGGTTGCGATGGCGCGGGCGATCGTCGACGACACCGATTCCACGCAGGCCCGGTTCGTGATCGATCGGTCCCAGCAGGCGGCGGGCCTCACGGATGCTGGGGCCGCGGCCTCGAATGCCTTTGGCGAGTTCGTGGAGGAACTCCAGCGCGAGATCAGCGCGGCAGGGGCGGCGAGCAACGCGCTCGGCAATCTGTCGCGGACATGGATGCCTCACGCTTCGGCACCGCAATTGCGGGCCTGCGATGATCGAGGCTTCCGTCCGGCAGGTGCAGCGACGTCCACCGGAACCAACGACAAAATAAGGGCCCTTGAATCCTACCGGTTCTACTCCGCCACTCCCTCGCCCGAGAGCCGCGATAGGCAGCCGAGGATGGTCGAACCTAACATACTCGGCGTCATCGCTCCCGCTTCACCGCAACGAGTCAATACCAGTCATGAATAGGGGGTCAGCCTTGGATCTACGTCGTACAAAGAGGATGACGTCTGGAACGATTAATGGACTGCGAGGCCGACGCGCCGGGTGCCTCAGCCAGCCGCCGTACAATCTCAACGGCAAACCGAGGATCTCTTAACTCGACGCCACGACCAGCCGACCCCGTCACCGGCATCAACCACTCACTGAGCCAGTTGCCCCACGCTCAGGATCGCGCCCATCACCGAGACGATGAGGCCGCCGATCAGGCCGCCGATGGCGATCGTGACCAGCGGCGTGATCAGGGCGAGGAGGCGGTCGATGCGCTGGCGGGTCTGGGTCTCGTGCATCTCGGCGGCGTGGATCAGGACGCTGCCGAGGCGGTTCACCTGCTCGCCGCTGGCGATGAGGTTGAGCGTGGACGGCGCGTAGGCTTTCAGGCTGGAGAGGCCGGAGGCGAGGGTGCCGCCCTCGGTGAGGCGGCGGCCTGCCTCGTCCAGCGCCTGCCGGAAGATCCGGTTGTTTGCGAGCGGGCGCGTCGCCGCCACCGCATCCGGGATCGGGACCTCCGCCTGCAGCAGCGTCCCGAGGACACGGCAGATCCGGCCGAGCTCGACCCCGACCACGATGCTGCGCAGCAACGGCAGCCGCAGGGCGAGCCGGCTGCGGCCTGCGGCGAAACCGGGCTTGCGCCAGGTCTGCGCGAGGCCGAGGGCGAGCGCGGCGGTGCCGGCGAGGAGGAACGGCCAGCCGGCCGAGAGGCCGGCGCCGAGGGCGCCCGCGGCGCGGATCGCGAAGGGCGGCTCGCGGCCGCTGCCCTCGAACAGCGGCGCCAGCGCGGGCACCAGCACGCCGACGATCATGACGAGGGTGCCGATCGCCATCAGCACGAGCAGCGCCGGGTAGATCAGTGCGGAGGAGAGGTGGCGGCGCACGGCGTCGCGGCGCTCGATCGAGGCGGTGAGCGAGGCCAGCACGTCGACGAGGGTGCCGGTCGCCTCGCCCGCGCGCAGGATGTCGACCATGTCGGCCGGGAAGGCTTGAGGATGGGACGCCATCGCCCGTGACAGCGAGGCTCCGCCGACCACCCGCTCGAGCACGTCGGCGATGATCGGCTTCAACGCCCCCGACGCCTGCCGCTCGACCAGGCGCAGCGCCCGGTCCACGGTCAGCCCCGCGGCGACGAGGGTTCCGAACTCCTTCAGGAAGGCGATGCGGGCCGCGTCGTTCACCCGGTCGCGGCCGAGCAGGTCCCGGCGCCAGAACGGGATCGCCTCGGCCGCGGCCTCGATGGCGAAGACCTGGAGGCCGTCCAGCCGCAGCTGCGCCACCGCCCGCTGGCGGCTCTCGGCCTCGACCCGGCCGCTGCGCGCGCGGCCGTCTGCGGCGTAGGCCTTGTACGCGAACGCCGCCATCAGACCGATCCTTCCAGCACGCGCCCGATCTCGTCGAGAGTCGTCTCGCCGGCGATCACGCGGGCGCGCCCGGTCTCGGCGAGGCTCGCCATTCCCGCCTCATGCGCCGCGGCGGCGATGGCCTGCTCGCCGGCCGACGCGGTGATGAGGCCGCGCAGGCGGCCGTCGAGGGGCATGATCTCGGACACGACCATGCGGCCGCGATAACCGGTGCCGGTGCACGCCTCGCAGCCGCAGGCGCGCTTCAGGCTGAGCGGCGTGCCGGGCGCGACGCGTAGGCGCAGACGCTCCTGGTCGGTCGCCGGCTCGTCGCGGGCGCAGGCCGGGCAGAGCCGGCGGACCAGGCGCTGGGCGACCACGCCGTTCAGCACCGCGGCGAGCAGGTAGGGCTCGACGCCCATGTCCATCAGCCGGGTGACGGTGGCCGGCGCGGAGTTGGTGTGGAGCGTCGAGACGACGAGGTGGCCGGTCAACGCCGCCTGGACCGCGATGCGGGCGGTCTCGCCGTCGCGGATCTCGCCGATCATCACCACGTCCGGGTCCTGGCGCAGGATCGAGCGCAACGCCGCGGCGAAGTCGAGGCCGATGCCGGGATGGGCCTGGACCTGGTTGACGCCGGCCATCCGATACTCGACCGGGTCCTCGACGGTGACGACCTTGAGATGGGGCCCGTTGATGCGCCGCAGGGCCGCGTAGAGCGTGGTGGTCTTGCCGGAACCGGTCGGCCCGGTGACGAGGACGAGGCCGTTGGGGCGGCTCGTCATCGCCCCGATGCGGGCGATCGCCGGCGCGTCGAAGCCGAGGGAGGTGAAGTCCTCGACCCGGCGCGAACCGTCGAGCACGCGCAGGACCACGCTTTCGCCGTGGGCGGTTGGCAGGGTCGAGACGCGGATGTCCACGTCCTGGCCGCGGTCCGGCGCCTTCATGCGCCCGTCCTGGGGCAGGCGGCGCTCGGCGATGTTGAGGCCGGCCTGGATCTTGATGCGCGTGGTCAGGGCGAGCTGCACCGACTTGGCGAGCCGCTCGGCCTCCACCAGCACGCCGTCGACGCGGTAGCGGACGCGCATGTCCGCTTCCTCCGCCTCCAGGTGGATGTCCGAGGCCGAGAGCTCGAACGCCTTGCGCACGAGGCGCGCGGCGAGGCGGACGATCGGCGCCTGGCTCGCCACGTCCTGCAGCCGCGTGAGGTCGTCTTCGCCGCCGTCCTCCTGGTCGGCGCCGGGCACGTCGCCGTAGACTGCGCGATGCGAGCGCTCGAAGGCGCTCGGGCCCACGAGCCGGCGCTCGACCAGGCGGTCGGTCAGGTGCTCGAGCGCGGCCGTCGTCTCCGCGTCGAAGGCGTCGACGATGGCGACGACGAGACGGTCGGGCTCCGCCAGCAGCGGCAGCACCCGGGCGCGGGCGCAGTAGTCGGCGCCGATCGCCTCCGGCAGGACCGGGCTCGGCGGCAGCTCGTCGTCGCGCAGGATCGCGAGTCCGGTGGCGTCCGAGAGGGCGGTGACGAGGGTGGTCTCGTGGAGGAGGCCGAGTTCGATCAGCAGGGCCGGCACCGAGCGGCGGCCGGGCAGGTCGAGGGCCGCCCGCGCGCGATCGAGGCCGCCCGCATCGAGGACCCCGCTCTCGGCGAGGCCTTCGACGAAGGCCCGCGCCGCATCGCCCCGGTCGCGCTCGGGGGCGCGCCGGTCCGGCCGCGCCCGCACGGGCCGGCTCTTCGATCCCCAGACGTCCAGCATCGCCACGGCACCCCGGCGTACCGGATCCCGCACCGCGGCAGGCAGGTCGCACCGCGGCAGGCAGGTCGGCATCGCGCTTAAGCGAATGGAAACACCGCAGGCTTAACATTTCTTGCAGCGGACGCTTCGTGCCGCGCAGCGGGACGAGCCGTTTGAACCTCTCAGGCGTCTTCCGGCCCGATCTGGGCCTGCGCGCGCGGCTCCGCGGCTCCGCCCTGCGCCCGAGCCTCGACGAGGCGTCGCGTCTGCTCGGTCTCACCGACCCGCGCCTCGACCGGGAACCCGGCCTCCTGACGATCGGCCTCGGCGTGCCGGGCACCACGGCGCTGACGGTGATCGACCAGCGCGGCGAGACGCCCCGGACCTATCACCTCGACGCCGAGGCGGAGGACCTCGCGGAGCGGCTTGCGGCGATCCGCGGCGGCCGGCCGGGCCTGAACGTCCGCATCCGGGTCGACCCCGCCTCCTGCTTCATCCGCACCCTGACCCTGCCGAGCGCGGCGCTGCCGCGGATGCGCGCCGTCCTCGCCCAGGAACTCGAGGCGGCGACGCCGTTCCGCAGCGAGGCCGTGCACGGCGACTGGTACGTGGAGGGCGAGGATGCGGAGACCGCCACGCTCCGCGTGCGCCACGTCGTCCTGAAGCGCGCCCGCCTCGCGCCGCTGCTCGGCACCCTCGACCGGGCCGGCCTGCAGCTCGATGCGATCGTCGTCGGGGCGGCCGAGGACCGCACCATGCCCCTCGACCTGCTCAGTGACGGGCACCGCGCCTTGCCCGGCTTCCTGCGCGGGGCCGGCGCCGGCAACCTCGCCCTGGTCGGCGGGGCGCTGTTGCTGATGGTCGTCGCCTTCCTGTCGCTCCGCGCGCAGCAGGAGGCGACGCTCGCCGGCCTCGACGAGGCGTTCCTGGCCGCCCGCCGCGCGGCCGGGCCGTCGGCGAAGCCGCTGGTCCAGGCGGGCACCGCCGCGATCCTGGCCGAGCGCGGTCCTCCGCTCGCGCGAACCTGGGACGCCATCGCCGCCGCCCTGCCGGACGCCGCCTCGGCGCAGAGCCTGCGCATCGATGCCGAGGGCGTCGTCCTGACCCTCGTCGCGCCGGACGAGGCCGCGGTGCTGGGTGCGCTCGGCAGCGTTTCGGGCTTCGGCACGCCGGCCTTGCGCGAGGCGACGCCGTTCCAGGGCGGGCGATGGCTCGTCGTCGCGCTGCCGCGGATGCCAGGCCGGAAGCAGCCATGAGCCCGACCCTCGCCCACCTGACCGCCCGCCCCGTGCTGGCCGCGCTCGCCGGGGGCGGCTTGCTGCTCGCCCTCGCCGTCGGGCCGGTGCTCGACGCCTGGGAGACGGCCGACCGGATCGCGGCGAGCCGCGACGCGCTCGTCCGCGCCTGCGAGGCGGCGGCCCGGCCGCCGGTCCCGGTGCCGCTCGTCGGCAACGGCGCCGACGCCCTGCTCGGGGCCTTTCGCGGCCGCCTCGACGCGCTCGTCGCCGAGCGTGCCGCGGTGATCGACCGGGCCGAGCTCGAAGCGGACCCGGCCCGTCCGGCGCTGCCGCGCCTGCGTGCGTCCCTGCGCGGGACGGCGGACGCGCTGCAAGGCCTGCTCGACGCGCTTGAGACGCAAGCCCCGCTCGTCGCCGTCGAGGAGGCCGAAATCCGCGTCGAGCGTCCGGCCGACCCCGACCTCGAACGCCCGACCGGGCTGCGCCTCGCCCTCACCGTGCGCGGTGTGCTCCTGCCGGAGCCGGGAAGCACCGCGCCGGGAGGCACGCCGTGACCAGTCCCACCGCCTTCCTCACCGAGACGAGCGGCGGCCCGCGCCTGCTGTTCGCGCTCGCGGCTGCGGCCGCCGCGGCCGCCTACGCCTGGCCGGTCACGCTTCCGCCGCCGGGGCCGTCGCCGATCCCGCAGCAGACCACGCCGGCGGGGGCGGCGGCCCTGGCCCGGCCGCTGTTCGATCCGGGCCGGCGCCCCTGGACCGCCCGAGGCAGTCGCGATGCGGTGCTGGCGAGCGATCCGCCCCGGCCGATCCTCACCCTGCGCGGCATCCGGCGCGACGGCGGTCCCAGGCGCGCGCTGATCGACGACGGCGGCGGCGAACCCGCCTGGCTCGGGCAGGGCGAGGGGCGCAACGGCTGGCAGGTGGTCGAGGTCGGGCCGGACCGCGTGAAGCTGGTCCAGGACGGCGTCACCTACGCGACGGAGTTCATGGGCACGCCCGCGATCCTGCGCCCGAAGCGCAAGGCGGCATCCGAGGCCGCTCCGGCGCTACGGCCCTGACGGGCCGCCCGGGTCGGGCCGACCTCTCAGTCGAGCATCCGGCGCAGAACGCCCTGGCTGCCGTTGGGCGTGATCGCCATGGGCGGCGGGGCGGGCACCGGACGGACCGGCATCATCGCGCGGAACTGGTCGCGGAAATCCTGGGCGATGCGGTCCGCCTCGACCGTGCCGCGGATCACCTTCGGCCGGATGAACACGATCAGCTCCGTCCGCACCCGCGTGTCGACGCGGTTGCGGAAGGCCGGCCCGAACTGCGGCATGTCGCCGAGCACCGGCACGCTCTCATTGGTGATCTGCGCCTTTTCCTGGACGAGACCGCCGATGGCGAGGCTGTGGCCGTCGTTCACCGCCACGCTCGTCGCCACCTTGCGCTGGCGGATGGTCGGCGAGTTGATCGACGAGGTCGTCGTCGGCACCACGTCGCTGACCTCCTGGTTGATGTCGAGCACCACGAGGCCGTTCTTGTTCACTCGCGGCGTGACCGAGAGGATCACGCCGGTGTCCTTCATCTCGATCTCGTTGAGGATCGGGGCGTTGGTGGAGAGCGCGCTCTGGCCGCTCTGCTTGACGATCGGCACCTGGTCGCCGACCTGAAGCTTTGCGGTGCGGTTGTCGAGCACGGTGATGTTGGGCGACGAGATCACGTTGACCCGCGTCACGCCTTCGAGCGCGTTCAGCACGACGTTGAAGTCGCTGGCGTTCAAGAGGTAGTTGAAGCCTGTCACCCCGCGGGTCGCCGCGCCGAGCAGGGCCGCGGTGCCGCCGGTGGCGGCGGCCGCCCCCACGGTCGCGGCCTGGGCGAGGTTGAACTGCGCGCCCCGGTTCTTGAGGAACCACTGCACGCCGAACCGCAGCTCGTCGTTCAGGGTCACCTCGGCGATCACCGTCTCCAAGAGCACCTGGGTCGGCATCGCATCGAGGCGGCCGAGAATCCTGAGGATCTTGTCGTACTGGTTGCGCGTCGCCGAGATCACGAGGCTGTTGTTCGCCTCGTCGGCGACGATGCCGACGACGTCGCGCCGCCCGTTGCGGCCCATCCCCATGTCGGCCCCGTAGCCGCCACCGTAGGCGGACGCTCCGGCTCCGTAACCCGCGCCCGCCCCGTAACCCGCGCCAGCGCCGCCCGCGATAGCCGGCGCAC
>NZ_VRUW01000031.1:0-53038 GCF_008039475.1 Methylobacterium sp. WL12
GGGGGGGGGGCCGTCCCGGCCTCGATCTCCCGCGACTTGGTCCCGCGCGCCTCGGCCCCGTTGGCGATGGGCCTAATGCGCCCCTCCGCGGCGACGGCCGCGCCGCAGCCGGCCGAGCCGGCGACCGCCGCCCCCGCACCGGCTGCGCCCGCCGCACAGCCCCCCGGCTCCGAGGCGCGCGGCGTGCCCGAGGTGATCGACACCGGCACGCTCTCGTTCCGCGGCCGCACCGTGCGACTCACGGGCGTCGACGGCCAGGGCGGCCACCTCGCCCGCCAGCTCGCCCGATACCTGCGCCGCCGCGAGGTGGTGTGCACGCCCGATGCCGGCGGGACCCAAGGCACCCGGTGCCGCATCGACGGCGACGACCTCGCCGCCCTGATCCTCTCGGCCGGCGGCGCCCGCGCCACCGAGGACGCCCCGCCGGACCTGTTGGCGGCGGAAGAGCAGGCCCGCTCGGAACGCACCGGGATGTGGGGCGGGCGGCGGTGACGGACGCGTGCCGGGACAGACGGCCTTCGCCCTCTCGGTCCCCACTCCATCCGGCCTGACGCGAACGCTGTCCGGCTGCTAGCGTCCCATCCGACGCGAACAGAACGTCGATGGGAGGTCACGATGCGGAAACCCGTCCTGGGCGGCGTATGCGCGCTGCTGTGCTTCGGCTCGCTGGCCCTGGCCGAGCCCGCCCCCGACCACCCGGCGACCTTCAAGCCGGCGCAGCGCGAGGGCTACTTCTTCGTCGGGGGCACCTACGAGACGGCCGGCGGCAAGGCGGCTGCGGTCGGGCAGATGTTCGTCCAGTATCACGCGCCGGCGCAGGTGACGCAGCCCTACCCCGTGGTGATGGTGCACGGCACGGCGCAGACCGGTGTCAACTTCCTCGGCACGCCCGACGGCCGTCCCGGCTGGGTCGACCGCTTCGTCGAGAAGGGTTTTGCGGTCTACGTGGTCGATCAGGTCGGGCGCGGCCGATCCGGGGACAACCCGGAGGCCTACGGGCCCTATGCGCGCCTCGCGCCGAACGACCTCGAGACGATCTTCACGGGCCAGGAAAACTTCGGCCTGTTCCCGCAGGCCAAGCTCCACACCCGTTGGCCGGGCGGAGCCGGCGTGAAGGGCAACGCGGCGTTCGACCAGTTCTATTTCTCGCAGGTCCCGTTCATCGCCAGCGCCCTGCGCAGCGAGGAGCTCGTCGACCCGGCGCTGATCGCGCTTCTGGAGAAGATCGGTCCCTCCGTCCTGCTGACGCACTCGCAGGCCGGCGTGTTCGGCTGGGCGGTGTCCGACCGGCGGCCCGACCTCGTGAAGGCACACGTCGCCGTCGAGCCGAACGGGCCGACCTTCTACGACATCCGCTTCAAGGGCGGCGCCGACTGGTACGAGAAGGTCGGCGAGGCCCGCGCGCGGCCCTACGGGATCACCCGCGTGCCGCTGACCTTCGATCCGCCGGTCTCGCCTTCGACGGACTTGGTGGTGGCGCAGTCCGAGGCGCCGCTCCGCCCCGGCCAGATCCGCTGCTGGCTCCAGGCCGAGCCGGCACGCAAGCTGCCGAACCTCGCGCGCGTGCCCGCCGTGATCGTCACGGCCGAGGCGTCGTTCCGCGCGACTATGGACGATTGCACGGGCGCCTTCCTCGAACAGGCCGGCGCCAAGCCCGACCGGCTGGCGCTGGCCGAGCACGGCATCCACGGCAACGGCCACATGATGATGCTGGAGACCAACAACGGCGAGGTCGCCGACGCGATCATCGGCTGGATTGCCGGCACGCTGAAATAGCGAGGACGCTCTACCGGAACGGCGGCTCGTCGAAGCTCCTGAGTTTGCGCGAGTGCAGGCCGTGGCGGTCGCCGCGCAGGATGTCGAGGGCGGCGAGCCCGATCAGCAGGTGTTCGGCCACCGCGCGCTCGTAGAACGCGTTGGCCGCGCCCGGCAGCTTGATCTCGCCGTGCAGCGGCTTGTCGGAGACGCAGAGCAGGGTGCCGTAGGGGACGCGGAGCCGGTAGCCCTGCGCGGCGATCGTCCCGCTTTCCATGTCGACGCCGATGGCGCGGCTGAGGTTGATCCGGCGGCGCTCCTGGCTGAAGCGCAGCTCCCAGTTGCGGTCGTCGTAGGTGACGACGGTGCCGGTGCGCAGGCGGCGCTTGAGCGCGTCGGCCTTCTCGCCCGTCACCTGCGCGGCCGCGGCCTGCAGCGCGAGCTGCACCTCGGCGAGCGCCGGCACCGGCACGTCCGGCGGCACCAGCTCGTCGAGGATGCGGTCGCGGCGCATGTAGCCGTGGGCGAGCACGTAGTCGCCGATGGTCTGCGACTGCCGCAGGCCGCCGCAATGTCCGACCATCAGCCAGCAATGCGGACGCAGCACCGCGAGGTGGTCGGTGATCGTCTTCGCGTTCGACGGGCCGACGCCGATGTTGACGAGCGTGGTGCCCTGCGCGGTGCCGTCGGCACCTTCCGCGACGAGGTGGTAGGCCGGCATCTGGAAGCGATGCCAGGGCGAGGCCGCCATCAGCGCCGCCGGATCGGCCGACGCCGCCTCGCCGCGCGTCACGGTGATGCCGCCCGGCATGACCAGCTTGGTGAAGCCCTCCGCGCCCGAGGCCAGGCGCTCCAGTCCGTGGCGGACGAACTGGTCGACGTAGCGGTGGTAGTTGGTGAGCAGGATCCAGGGCTGCACCTCGCGCCAGTCGCAGCCGGTGTAGTGCACGAGGCGGCGCAGCGAGTAATCCACTCGCACGGCGTCGAACAGGGCGAGCGGGCGCGGCTCGTCGGCCATTGGCTGCCACAGGCCGTCGGCGATCTCGTCGCCGACGAGCGACAGCAGCGGCACCGGGAACCAGGTCGCGAGCTCGGCCGGGCTCACCCGCCCGGCGCCGAGGTCGGTGCCCGGCTCGAGCACGTAGGAATACGGGATCTCCTGCGCGCTCAGGCCGACCTCGAGCCCGACGCCGTAATCGGCCACCAGCGGCTCGAGCTGCGCCGTCAGGTAGGCGCGAAAGTCCGCGGGGCTGGTCACGGTGGTGCTGTAGGTGCCGGGCGCCTGCATCTTGGCGGTGGCGCGGCTGATCCGCGGCACCGGGCCGGCGGGCCGGTAGGTGACGCGCAGCTCGGGGTAGCGGAACTGCAGCCGCTCGGCGGCGTCCGGCGGCGTGCCGCCGTCGAGGGTCCGGGTCAGCGCCGTGCGCAGGGCCTGGGTCGCGCCGGCATGCAGCTCGACGAGCCGGTCCACGGCGGTCGCGACGTCGGCCACCGCCTCCATCGGGCGCAGTTCGTTCTCGATCACGCGCGATCCCCTTGCTGCTTCGTCTCGGCTCTACACCCCCCTGCCCGGTCGCGCGAGGCGGGGCTTGCGGTCCGCGCCGACTTGTCGGAAAGCCGCCGGACGGACCGGTCGGGACGCCATGGACGCTGACAGCAACGATTTCGCGCGCCGCGAGGGCGAGGAGGCAATCGCCCTCCCCGAGCAGGCCGATGCCGGCGTGCACTTCATCGGCCGTATCCGCACGCCGTGGACCATCCGCGGGCAGTGCCCGAAGAACGGGCTGCAGACCGACGCGGCCTGCACCGTCGAGGTCGATCCGGTTTACGCCGCGGGCCTCCGGAACGTCGAGGGCGCGAGCCATCTGATCCTGCTCTACTGGATGGACCGGGCCGAGCGCGGCCTCCTCGTCCAGCGCCCGCGCCACGCGAACGGGAGCCGCGGCACGTTCTCGCTGCGCTCGCCGGCGCGCCCCAACCCGATCGCGCTCTCTGTGGTGGAGTTGCTAGGGCGCGATGGCGCGACGTTGACGGTACGCGGGCTCGATTGCCTCGACGGCACGCCGCTCCTCGACATCAAGCCCTACTACGCCACCACCGATTCCCGGCCCGGGGCCACGGTCGACCGAGCCGGGACCGTCCGCGCATGAGGCGCCGGGTCGCGCTCGCCGCCACCGCCGTGCTGCTCGTCGGCGCCGGCATCCTGGTCGGGCGGATGCTCGCCACCGCCCCTGTCAACGTACGGGCCTACGCCCTGGGACGGCTCTACGCGGTGCAGGCGCATCTCGACGAGGCGCCGGCGGCCTACGTGTTCCTGGCCGGCGATTCCCACGCGGAGCTGCAGGCCCCGGCCCAGCGGCCCTGCGGCCTGGAACTCGTCAACGGCGGCGTCAGCGGCGCCACCGCACCGGTCTACGCCGACCTCGTCGCGACCCTGCGGTTTCCCGTGCGTCCGCGGGCCGCCGTGCTGACGATCGGCACCAACGACATCCTGTCCAAGAACGACCCGCGCGACCCGGCCGCGGCGGCGCGCTACGAGGCGGCCGCGACGCGGATCATCCGGCAGCTGACGGCCACGACGGATCGCCTCGTGGTCACCGCGCTTCCGCCGATCGGGCGCGAGCTCGACGGACGCCTCGACCCGCTGGCGGTCGGCGACTACTCGGAGCGCCTGAAGGCCCTGTGCACGCGCCTCGGCTGCCGCTTCGCCGACCCGTTCGCCGCCATCCGAGACGGGACCACGGGCTTCGCCAAGCCCGGCGCGATGCGCGACGGCTTGCACTTGTCAGCCTATCGCCCCGCGCTCGCCGCCCTCGCGCCCGCTCTGTGCAGCGCCGGCACGCCTTAAGCGAACTTCCGCCGGCAAATAAGGTTGTGTCGGCGGAGACAAGTTTCCACGTTGCAGGTGCGCAACGCCCGGGAACAGGTCTAAGTATTCCGGCGACCGGGACGATCCGGCATCGCGTGGCGATGAACGGGTGAACAAGTCCCGGCGGGGTGTGGCCAATGGGTCGATCGAACGAGGGCGCAGACGAGACGCCCGACGTAAACGGAAGCACGAGCGCCATGGTGGACCCGAAGGTCTACGTGCCGGCGCTGCTGACCCTGTTGTCCAACACGCTGACCAACAACGCGTCGATCTTCTACCGGCAGCATTTCGGCGTCGGCCTGACCGATTGGCGGATCATGTACCGGCTCGCCTCGGACCCGTGGATCACCGCACACCGGATCTGCGAGCTGTCCGCCCTCGACAAGGCGGTGGTGAGCCGCAGCATCGCCTGGATGGAAAGCCGCGGCCTCGTGTTGATCCGCGGCGACGCCGAGGACGCACGCCGCCGCCTGCTGGCGCTGTCGCCCGCCGGCCTCGACCTGCACGACCGCATCACCGTGGTGGCGCTGCAGCGCGAGCGCAACTTCCTCGCCGCGCTCAAGGAAGACGAGGTGGCCGAGACGATCCGCCTGCTGACGAAGCTGGTGGACAACCTGGGCGCGTTCTCGACGCCGGTGGCGATCCCGCCGCAGCGGGTCGCCCCGATCGAGTCCGCACCGCCGACCTCGCCGCGGCGGGCGATCAAGCCGCGTTAGGCTTCGGACCGTTCGCGGCCGGCGGGCGGATCCGGTACCACCCGACGTAGAGCGCCGGCAGGAAGAACAGCGTTAGGAAAGTCGCCGCGATGATGCCGCCGATCATCGCGTAGGCCATCGGCCCCCAGAACACCTCGCGGGCGATCGGCACCATGCCGAGGCTCGCCGCCGCCGCCGTCAGCAGGATCGGGCGCATGCGGTGGCGCGTCGCCTCCACCACCGCGTCCCAGGGCCCGAGCCCGTCGGCCTCGCATTCCTCGATCTGGCTCACCAGGATCACCGCGTTGCGGATGATGATGCCGATGAGCGCCAGGATGCCGAGGATCGCGACGAAGCCCATCGGCTTGCCCGAGGGCAGGAGCGCCGCGACGACGCCGATGAGCCCGAGTGGCGCCACGCTCGACACCAGGAACAGCTTCTGGACGCTCTGAAGCTGGATCATCAGGAACACCGCCATGGTCAGCAGCATCACCGGCACCACCGCCGCGATCGGTCCCTGGCCCTTGGCCGCCTCCTCGACGGCGCCGCCGGTGGCCAGCGCATAACCCTCGGGCAGCGCCTCCGTGAAGGCGGCGATGTCGGAGGCGAGCGCCGCCACGATCGTCGGCGGCTGAGTCGCGTCGACGATCGGTGCGCGAACCGTGAGCGTCGCGACCCGGTCGCGGCGCCAGACGATCGGCTGCTCCAGGTCGAAGCCGATCCGCGCGAAGGCGAGCAGCGGCACCACCGAGCCGTTGGCCAGGCTCACCTGCAGGCTCTGTAGGGTGTCCAGCGAGGTCCGCTCCGCCGCCTGCGCCCGGCCGACGACGTTGACGAGGTAGATCGAGTCCCGCACCTGTGTGATCGAGGAGCCGCCGACGACGCCGTTGAGGATGCCGGCGATGTCCTGACTGGTGACGCCGAGCTGGCGCGCCTTGTCCTGCAGGATCTCGACCCGCAGCACCTTGCCGGGCTCGTTCCAATCGAAGGTCGGCACGCCGACATGCGGGCTCTTGGCGACGATGTCGGCGAGCGCCAGCGCCTTGGCGCGCACCACCTGCAGGTCCGGCCCGCTGAGGCGGTACTGGATCGGCCGTCCCACCGGTGGGCCGAGCGAGAGCGGGTTCACGAACACGTCGGTGCCGACGAAGTCGCGCTTCGTCCGCGCCTCGAGCTTGGGGAACAGGCGGTCGCGCGCCTCCAGCGACGTCGTCACGACGACGACCTGCCCGAAGAAGCTGTTGGCGAGCTGCTGGTCGAGCGGCAGGTAGAAACGCACCGCGCCCTGTCCGACATAGGACGACCAGCGCTCGATGTCCGGGTCGCCCTTCAACGTGGCTTCGAACCGGTCCATCTGCGCCCGCGTCTCGGTGATGGTGGCGTTCTGCGGCAGGGTGAAGTCGACCAGGATCTCGGTGCGGTCGGAGGCCGGGAAGAACTGCTGCTGCACGAAGGTCATGCCGAAGATCGACAGGCCGAGCAGCGCGACGCAGGCAGCGACCGTGAGCCAGCGCCAGCGCATGGCGGCGACGAGCACGCGCAGGAACAGGCGCCCCATGCGGCCGGGCTCGTGGCTGTGCTTCTTCATGGTCTTGGGCAGCAATGTCACGCCGATCAGCGGCGCGAACAGCACGGCCACCACCCACGAGACCAGGAGCGAGGCCGCGATCACCACGAACAGCGAGTAGGTGTACTCGCCGGCCGAGGAGCCGTTGAAGCCGATCGGCAGGAAGCCGGCCACGGTCACCAGCGTGCCCGTCAGCATCGGGAAGGCGGTGGAGGTGTAGGCGAAGGTCGCAGCCTTCTTCAGCGAATCGCCGAGCTCGAGCCGCGCCACCATCATCTCGACGGTGATCATCGCGTCGTCGACCAGCAGGCCCAGCGCGATGATCAGCGCACCGAGCGAGATGCGCTGCAACGTGACGCCCATGATCTGCATCACCACGAAGACGATGGCGAGCACCAGCGGGATCGAGATCGAGACCACCAAGCCGGCGCGCACGCCTAGGCTGACGAAACTCACCGCGAGCACGATCACCACCGCCTCGACGAGCGCCTGGGTGAAGCCGCCGACCGCCTCCTCGACGATGCGGGGCTGGTCGGAGACCAAGTGGATGCCGACGCCGATCGGCAGCTTGGCCTCGATCAGGCGCATCCGCGCCTTCAGGTCCTCGCCGAAATGCAGCAGGTTGGCGTTCGGCCGCATGGCGATGGCGAGACCGATCGCCGGCTTGCCATCGACGCGGAACAGCGCCGCGGGCGGGTCCTCGTAGCCGCGGCTGATCTCGGCCACGTCCGAGAGGCGGAAGAAGCGGTCGTTGATCCGCAGGTTGATCGTCTCCAGCGAGGTCTCGGACGAGAACTGCCCGCTCACCCGCACCGAGACCCGCTCGGGGCCGGCCTGGACCACGCCCGAGGGCGAGATCGCGTTCTGGCTCTGCAGCGTCTTGATCAGGGACTGGATGTCGATGCCGTAGCCGGCGAGCTTGCGCGTGGAGAAGTCGAGGAAGATCGTTTCCTTCTGCGTGCCGAGCAGTTGCGTCTTGCCGATGTTGGGCACCTTGAGGATCTCGGTGCGCACGCCCTCGACGTAGTCGCGCAGCTGACGGTGGCTCAGGCCGTCGGCGGTGAAGCCGTAGACGTTGCCGTAGACGTCGCCGAACTCGTCGTTGAAGAACGGCCCCTGCATCCCCTGCGGGAAGGTGCCCTGGATGTCGCCGAGGCGCTTGCGGACCTGGTAGAACGACGGCTGGATCTCGGACGCCTTCGTGGTGTCGCGCAGCTGCACGAACACCGTGGCGTTGCCCGGCGTGGTGTAGCTGCGGACGTAGTCCAGGGTCGCGACCTGCTGCAGCTCCTTCTCGATCCGGTCGGTGACCTGCTCGAGGGTGTCGCCGATCGTGGCGCCGGGCCAGACCGCCTGCACCACCATCGTCTTGATCGCGAAGGGCGGGTCCTCCTCGCGGCCGAGGCCGCGATAGGCGAGCGTGCCGGCCACCAGGCAGATCGCCATGAGGAACCACACGAACGAGCGGTGCGACAGCGCCCATTCCGACGCGTTGAAGTTACCCACGATCGGAAATCCTGCCCACGATTCAAAATCCGCCCACGATCAAAGGTCCTGCGTGCCGGGAACGGCGATGGGCGTATCCGCGAGGCGGATCGCCTGGCCCTCGGCGAGGGAGTGGACGCCGGCGACCACGACGCGGTCGCCGGCCGAGAGGCCGCTCGCGACGCCGACGTAGTCGCCCCTCCGGTCGGCCACCGTGACCGCGACGCGCTTGGCCGCGTCGCCGGCGGCGTTGACGACCCAGACCGCGTCGCGGCCGTCTGCGCTCAGGATGGCGGTGGCGGGCAGGACGAAGCGCGGCGGGACCTTGCGCACCAGCGAGACGGTGATCGTCGCGCCGAGCCGGAAGGCGCCCGGCGGGTTCTCCAGCGACATCCGGATGCGCCGGGTGCGGGTGCTCGAATCGGCGAAGGGCGCCGTCTCGCGCACGGTGCCGACCGCCGTCACCGTGGGCGCGCTCTGGAGGGCGACGGTGAAGCGGCCGTCCTTGGGCATGGCCGCGACGAGGTCGTCGGGGATGTCCACCACCGCTTCGCGCACCTCGGGCCGGGCCACGGTCACCACCGTCTGCCCGGCGGTGAGATCCTGCCCGATCTCGGCGTTGCGCTGGGTGACGACGCCGTCGAAGTCGGCGTGGAGCTCGGTGTAGCCCATCTGGTCGCGGGCCTTCTGCAGGCTCGCCTGCGCCTGGGTCAGGCGCGCCTGCGCCGTGTCGCGGTTGGCCACCATGCCGTCGAGCTGGGCCTGGGTGACGTTGCCGCCCTCCATCAGGCGACGCGTCCGCGCCTCGGTGGCGGCGGCGTTCTCGGACTGCGCCTTGGCGTCGGCGACGTCGGCTTCGGCGCGGGTCATGGCGAAGCGCGGCACCACCGTGTCGAGGGCGGCGAGCCGCTGCCCCTTCTTCACGAGGTCGCCGACGGTCACGTCGCGGGCGACGACGCGGCCGCCGACCTGGAATCCGAGCTGCGACTGGTAGCGCGGCTCGACCGTGCCGGCGAACGGCCCGAACCGCACCGCCTCGATCGGCTTGGCGACGGCGTACAGCACCGGCCGCACCGGCGGCGCCTTCGCCTCCTCGGCGGGCTTGCAGGCGGCGAGTGCGAGCAGCGATGTCCCGGCGAGGATGGTGACGAGAGGCAGCTGGATGCCGCGAAACGCGGAATGCCTCACGCTTCCATCCTTCACCTGCGGCGCGGCGTGACACGCGGGTCCCCTCTCCCGAGCGGGAGAGGGACAGGGTGAGGGACGAGAACTCACCGGAGAGGTCACGCCCCTCACCCCAACCCTCTCGCCCTGGGAGAGGGGGCCGCGATGCGACGCGCGGAAACCGTCAGCGATCGGGTGAAACACCATCACTTCGCGGCTCCCGTCGCGACCTGCTCGGCCACCGTCACGGTCTGGCCCGGGCGAAGGAACTGGATGCCGGCGATGACGACCTCCTCGCCGGACGCGACGCCGCCCGCCAGGGCGATGCTGTCGGGGCCGTAGCGGTCGATGGTCACGACGCGCGGCGCGACCGTCCCGGCGCTTGGGTCGCGCACCCACACGGCGGGCTGGTTCTTCCAGCGGTAGAGGGCCGACCACGGCAGCACGACCGCCGCATGGCTCTGGAACCGGCCGCGACCGATCACCACCGCGCCGAGCGTCATCGCCGGCGGCGTCTCCTTGAGGCCGACCTTCACCCGCACCGTGCCGGAAGCCGGGTCGACGCTGGGCGAGATCTCGCGGACGCTGCCGAGGGCGGTGACCGTCGGGTTGCCCTGAAGCGTCACGTCCACGGTTCCCGATTGCGGCGGCGCGGCGAGCAGCGCCTCGTAGACGTTGAAGACCGCGTCGCGCGGCCCGTCCTGCGCCAGGGTCAGGACCGACTGCCCCGCCTGCACCACCTGGCCGACCTCCAGGGACCGGCTCAGCACCACGCCGGCCACGCCCGACCGCAGCTCGGTGTAGGACAGCTGCTCCTGCGCGGTCCCCAGCGCCGCCTTGGCCGAATCCACCGCGGCCTGGGTCGTGCGCAGCTGCTGCTCGGCGTTGTCGTAGGAGGGCCGCGTGGTGTAGCCGCTGGCCATCAGCTGCTCCTGGCGCTTGAACCCGAGCTTGGCCTGCGTCGACAGGGCCTCGGCCGAGGCGAGCGCGGCCTGCGCGTTGGCGAGGTTCGAGCGCTGCTCGCGCGGATCGAGCCGGGCCAGGACCTGGTCGGCGGCGACGTGGTCGCCGACCTCGACGAGGCGGGTCTCGATCTTGCCGGCGGTGCGGAACGAGACGCTGGTCTGCCCCTGGGCCTGGACGTCGCCGGTGAAGACGGCGTCGGAAGCGATCATGCTCTTCGTCGCGATCACGGTGCGCACCAGGGTCTGCGCCATGAGGCCGACCGGCGCACCGGCTTGCGGTTCGGCTTGTTCGGCGCTTGCCGCGGCCGCCGCGAGCAGCGCCGCGGCAAGAGCGGAGACAAGCACGACGGGGAAACTTCGGTTCACGGCGTTCCTCGGCTCCGCACGCTCTATCGCGGCGCGAACCTATCCACTATCTTACCGACCGTCCAGACGGTTTTTACGGGGTAGGGAGATGGACGACGTGACGGCCAAGGCGCGCAGCCGCCGGCAGGACCGCGCCGAGGTGATCCTCGACGCGGCCGAGGCGCTGCTGCGGCGCTCGGGCACCCGGACGCTGACCATCGACGCGGTCGCCGTGGAAGCCGGCTTGAGCAAGGGCGGGGTGCTGCACCACTACGCGTCCAAGGACGCGCTGTTGACCGCTCTGGCCGTCCGCAAGGTCGGCCGGATCCGCGTCGGCATCGCCGCGTGCCTCGCTTCCGCCCCCCACGGGCCGGCGGCGCTGCCGCTCGCGGTGGTCGCGCATGCACGCCAGGTCTACGCCGAGGAATGCGGCTTTCCCGATTCGCTGCTGATCGCGTCGGCCGACAACGCCGACGCGGCGGCGGCGTTCTCGCAGTTCCTGAGCGAGCTGCTCGCCGCCATGGGCGCGGCCGAGGCGCGGTCGGGCCAGGGGGCGGCGCTGACCTTCGCGGTGCTGGGGTTGATGCTGAGCCGGTCCCTCGACTTCCACCGCATCGACGGCGCGCCGCTGGACCGCCTGTTCGACGCGCTGGAGGCGCAGGCGCGCGCACTGCCGAAGGCTCAGTAGAGCGCGTTGGCGGCGAGCGCCTGGAACACCAGGGCGTGGCGGTTTGCGAGCGCGTCGACGTCGTGGGTGTAGCCGCCGCCGATCACCGCCACGAGGGGGATGCCCCGCGCCCGCGCCTGCCCGACGACGTAGCGGTCGCGCGCCAGCAGCCCGTCGTCGGTGAGCGCGAGACGCCCGAGGCGGTCGTCCCGGTGCGGGTCGACGCCGGCGTTGTAGAAGACGAGGTCGGGCGCCAGCGCGTCGAGCAACGGCGGAAGCCGCGCCTCGAGCACGGCGAGGTAGCCGGCATCGTCGAGCCCGTCGGGCAGGCCGACGTCGAGGTCGCCGGCGATCTTGGCGGTCGGATAGTTCTTCTCGCAATGGATCGACAGCGTGAACAGGTCTGGTGAGCGGGCGAGGCAGTCGGCGGTACCGTCGCCCTGGTGCACGTCGCAATCGACCACGAGCGCCCGACGGATCGCACCCTCGGCCTGCAGCGCGCGGGCCGCGACCGCCACGTCGTTGAACACGCAGAATCCCGCCCCCTGCTCGCGCCGGGCGTGGTGGCTGCCGCCGGCGGCGCTGCCGGCGAGTCCCTGCACCAGGGCGAGGCGCGCGGCGAGCAGCGTGCCGCCGACGGAGGCGCGCGAGCGTCGGACCACGCTCTCGTCCACGGGCAGGCCGATCGCCCGCTCGATCGCCCGCGGCACCGCGAGCCCGAGCACGGCTTCGACGTAGGACGCGTCGTGGGCGAACCGTAGGAGTTCGGGCGAGGCCGGCTCCGGCGTCGTGAACCCGCGCGGCGCCAGCCCGCGCTCCATCAGGACCTCGGCAAGCCGCCCGTACTTGCGCATCGGGAAGCGGTGCCCGGCCGGGAGGATCGCCTCGTAGGCCGGATGGAACACGATGGGCGGGATCACCGCCCGAACGTCAGGTCGGCGGCGATGCGGTCGGCGAGCGCCCGGCCGCTGTCGAAGGCCGCCTCGATCCGCGGACCCAGGCACCAGTCGCCGGCGGCACCCAGCCGCTGCGCCGGATCGTAGAGGCAGGGGTGGCCGAGCGCCGACTCGACCATGGCGTAGCGCCAGCGGTGGACGGCGGCGTAGGTCGGGCGGACCGACGTCCCCAGGCGCGCTTCGAGGGCGGCGACCAGGGCGGCCTGCACTGCCTCGCGCGCCTCCTCCAGGTGGGCGCGCGACCAATCCGGCGCGGCGTGGACCACGAGGCGATGCCCGGGCGCCCGGCCGGGCTTGGTCTCCTCGCGCGCGATCAGCGCGATCGGACTCTCCGGAAACGTGAGATGCGCTTCCGGGAAGCCTGGTGCCGCATCGAGGTCGAGCAGCAGCGACCAGCACGGCGCGTAGGATGCGCGCTCCGGCCCCGGCAGCGCGACGCCGCTCGTCTCCATCAGCGCCGTCACCTGCGGCGCCGGGAAGGTCACCGCCACGGCGGCGAATGGGCCTTCGGTCGCGCCCGCGGCATCCGTCAGCATCCAGCCGCGATCCCCCCGCGCGACGCAGGCGATCGTCGTCTCCAGCGACACCGGCAGCCCGTCGAGCAGGTGGCGGACAGGCGCCGGCATGCCGGGCAGGCCGACCTCGCGGCCCTCGACGTCCCAGGGCGCGGCGACGCCGGCGGCGATCCAGGCCGCGCATTGCGCGCGAAACGCCTCGCCCTTCGCGCGGAAGAACTGTGCGCCGTGGTCGAAGCGGGCGCCGGCTTGCGTGCGCCGCGTCGCCATGCGCCCGCCGATGCCGCGGCCCTTGTCGAAGACGCGGACGTCGAGGCCGGCCTCGGCGAGGCGCCGGGCGGCGGCGGCACCCGCCATGCCGGCCCCGAGGATCGCGACGGTTCCGCCTCCGGCCAAAGCTTCGCTCCCTCATCCGCTTGGTGCTGCTGTCATACGGCTGAAACGCGCGCGCTGTTAGGGGCAGTCAGCCGACGCGGCCGCGCGCCGCGGGACAGGCCGGTTCGGAGATGCCCGCCGCATGGGTCTCGTCAGCACCTTTCCGGCCCCGGACGGCACCACGGTCGCCCTCGTGCTCTGCGCACTCCTGACGGCCCTGCACCTCGCGAGCCTCGTCGTCGCCGGCCGGCGGATCGGGCGACATGCGTCCGGGACGACGTTTCCGGTGGGCGCGCCCGTCTCGCTGGTGCGTCCGGTCTGCGGCCTGGAGACCTTCAGCGAGGAGACGCTCGCCCGCGGCTTCGCCCTCGACTACCCGGCCTACGAGATCGTCTTCTGCGTCGCCGACGCCGCCGACCCCGTGCTGCCGCTGGTCCGCCGGCTGGTCGCGGCGCACCCGCGGGTCCCGGCCCGCATCCTCGTCGGCGACGAGCGCATCAGCGACAACCCGAAGCTCAACAATTGCGTGCGCGGATGGGAGGCGGCGCGGCACGATTGGATCGTCATCGCCGATTCGAACGTGCTGATGCCCACCGATTACCTGCAGCAACTGCAGGCCGCCTGGCGCGACGACACCGGCCTCGTCTGCTCGACGCCGATCGGCGCCCGCCCGGACGGGATCTGGGCCGCGGTCGAATGCGCCTTCCTCAACACCCTGCAAGCCCGCTGGCAATATGCCGGCGAGGCGGTGGGGCTCGGCTTCGCGCAGGGCAAGAGCATGCTCTGGCACCGCCCGTTCCTCGAGGCGCGGGGTGGCATCCGGGCGCTCGCCGCGGAGATCGCCGAGGACGCGGCGGCGACGAAGCTCGTGCGCGCGGCCGGCCGCCGGGTCCACCTCGTCGCCGCGCCGTTCGAGCAGCCGCTGGGGCGCCGCGCGGCGTTCGAGGTCTGGTCGCGGCAGATCCGCTGGGCGCGCCTGCGCCGGGTGACGTTCCCGCTGTTCTTCGCGCCCGAGATCGCCAGCGGCACCTTGCTGCCGTTCGTGATTGCGGGGTCGCTCGCGGGCACCTGGACAGCGGCGGCCGGGCTCGCGGCGCTGTCGGCTTTGGGCTACGCGGCCGAGTTCCGGCTCGCCGCGCGCGCCGGCTGGTTCCACGCGCCGCGGCTGCTCGTCGGCTTCCTGCTGCGCGACGCCCTGATCCCACTGGTCTGGTGCGCGGCCTGGACCCATCGCGCGATCGTCTGGCGCGGCAACGCCATGGACATCCGCCTGAAGGGCGCCGTCGGCCCGCGCGCGGTCCTCCGGCGGGCACGCGCCGCCTGAGGCGGTTGCATCGCGCTGTGAACGGCGCGATGCCGAGCCTGTCGCCCATAGCAACGGTCAGCCCGTGCGCATCGCCATCCTCGAAGCCGGCTCGCCGCCGACGCGGCTCGCCCGCTTCCCGTCCTACGGCGCGATGACCGCGCGCATGATCGGCCCGGCGCATGCCGCCACGATCCTCGACGTGCGCGCCGGCGAGCTACCAACAGACCCGGATGCCTTCGACGGCTACGCGGTCACCGGCTCGGCCGCCGGCGTCTACGATCCGCTGCCCTGGATCGCGCCGTTGATCGGGTTCCTGCGCGCGCTGCCACCGGGCAAGCCGCTGGTCGGCATCTGCTTCGGCCATCAGGTCATGGCGGAGGCCTATGGCGGCCGCGCGGTCCGCTCCGGGAAGGGCCGCGGGCTCGGGCTCGACAGCTATGCGGTGACCGAGCGGGCGCCGTACATGGACGACGCGGACCGGATCGCCGTGGCGGCCTTCCACCAGGATCAGGTCGTCGAGGCTCCGCCCGCCACCCGGGTGCTGGCGGCGAGCGCCTTCACCCCCTACGCGATGCTGGCCTATGAGGACCGTGCCGCGCTCTCGGTGCAGTTCCACCCGGAATTCGAGCCCGATTACACCCGCGCGCTGATCGCCGGCCATTCGGAGGCGCAGGACGACCCCGAACGCGCACGGGCCGCGCTCGTCTCCCTCGACGCACCGGACGACCGGCACCGGGTCGGAGGCTGGATCCGTCGGTTCCTCGAAGGCAAATAGCCCAAGGGACCAAGGGTCAGGTACGCCCCACGTCCTGCTCGATCAGCATGCGGACGTAGCGGGTGAAGGGGATTCCCTTCGCCTTGGCCTTCGCCTTCACGGCGTCGAGCAGAGGTTGCGGGATATGCATGTTGAAGGCCGCAGCCTTCGTCTCGAACGCGAACGGCACCGGAACCATCGCCGAAAAATCGTATTCGGTTAGGTCCGCCTCTGCGACGAAGCGCTCTGCCTCGTCATCTGTCGTCAGCACGGGCCATGGCGTCTTCATAGCTCTTCACTTCTTTCGCATGCATGTACCGCGAACTGATCGGTCGTATCATGGTCCGACCATCTATCTGGCGCAGCGTGAAAACCACGAACACGAAGCGCCCTGCCTCCGTCCGGCCGGCCGTTCGCAAGCGTTTCTCGATCGGGCTCGGATCGTCGACGACGAAACGCGCGGACGCGATGACGTGTTCGATCTCACCCTTCGAAACGCCGTGCCGGCCGCATTTGGGCCAGTTGCCCCCATCCCATTCGAAGCCCGCGACCGTCAGCATCGCCGTACAGACTGTTCGCTCGCGACGACGAACGCAACACAGGCCGAAAGTGACCGGCCGGCGACCAACCGCTTCCTGAGAGCGTCGGGAGACTGCATCGCCCCAACTTCAAAATCTGAATTTGTCATCGAGAAGCGGAGACTGACACCCGGCAAGGCATCGGGGCCGCTTTCGGATATGACACTTTTGGTGCGGGTAGAGGGAATCGAACCCCCACGCCTTGCGGCTGGCGATTTTGAGTCGCCCGCGTCTACCAGTTCCACCATACCCGCGACGGGGAGCCTTTTCGCACAGGTTCCGCGGTCGGGCCAAGCCCTTTCCGGGCTCGCGCCGCGTGCGCCGGCACGCTGGTGCGTTCGGGCCGGCTGTGCTCAAAGGGCGCCCTCTCCCCGAACCGGATGCAGACGGTCCCGATGATCCGCCGCCTCTACGAGTGGATACTCGCGCTCTCAGGCAAGCCGTCGGCGCCCTACGTGCTGGGTGCCGTGGCCTTCGCCGAAAGCTCGTTCTTCCCGGTTCCGCCCGATGCGATGCTGGTGCCGATGGCGGTGAGCCGGCCCGACCGGGTCTGGTTCTACGCGCTGATCGCCACGGTCGGCTCGGTGCTCGGGGGTCTCGTCGGCTACGCCATCGGCGCGCTGCTGTTCGACTCGCTCGGAACCTGGCTGATCCGCCTCTACGGGCTGCAGGACAAGGCCGCGACCTTCCAGCAATCCTATGCCGAGTACGGCCACTGGGTGATCCTGCTGAAGGGCCTCACGCCGATCCCCTACAAGCTCGTGACCATCACCTCGGGCTTCGCCCATTACAGCCTGTTCTGGTTCACGCTGCTGTCGATCGTCACCCGCGGGGCGCGCTTCTTCATCCTGGCGGGGCTGCTCGGGCGCTACGGCGTCCAGATCCGCGGCGTGCTTGACCGGCACCTCAACGCGGTCGTCGCGATCTCGGTCGCGGTGATCGTCCTCGGCTTCGTCCTGTTCAAGGTGATCCTCTAGATGAGCTACGCCGCCCTGCTGCGCCTGCGCCGCGCCGCGCTCAGCCTTCTGATCGGCTCCGTGCTCACGGTGGGCGCCGCCCTCGTGCTGCAGTTCGGCTACGGCTACGCGCCGTGCAAGCTCTGCCTGACCGAGCGCCTGCCCTACTATGCCGCCGTGCCGTTGAGCCTGCTGGCTCTCTTCCTGCCGGAGCGGCTCTCGCGCCTGGCCCTCGGGCTGGCCGCGGCCGGCCTGCTCTACGGGGCCGGGCTCGGCGCCTACCATGCCGGCGCGGAATGGGGGTTCTGGCCGGGGCCGACCGATTGCGGTGGCGGGACCGGCGCGAACCCGGCCGCCGTCGGCGACTTCCTGAACGCCCTCCAGACGACGAGGGTGGTCGATTGCTCGGTCGCGGCGATGAAGGTGCTCGGGATCTCGCTCGCGGGCTGGAACGCGGTCGTCGCCTTCGTGCTCGCCAGCGTCGCCGGCACGGCCGCGGCAAAGCCCTGACGCGACGACCGGCGCCGGCCCGTCCGGCGGTTCAATTGCGGTCGTCGGGTATCGGCGGGAGCGGTGCGACGTCGATGCCCTCGTCGATGAGGGCGCGGGCCTCGTCCGGGCTCGCCTGCCCGTAGATCGCACGCTCTTCCGTCTCGCCGTAATGGATCTTGCGCGCCTCCTCGGGGAAGCGCGTTCCGACATGCTCGGCCGAGGCGACGACCTGCTCGCGCAGGGTCCGGAGCATCGCGCGGATGCGCCGCTCGGGCTCGCCGGTCGTCGGCATCGCCGAGGGCGGCGCCGGGACGACCGGAGCCGCCTCGCCGTCCGCAGCGGCCCGCGCCCGGTCGGTGCGGGCGAGGCTCGGCGCCATCAGGCCCTTGGTGACGTGCGTCGAGTCGCAGACCGGGCACGTCACCAAGCCGCGCGCGGCCTGTTCGTCGAAGGAGTCGGAGGAGGGAAACCAGCTGTCGAAGCCGTGCCCGGCCTCGCACACGAGGTTGTACCGGATCATGCCGTCACGTCGTGGCGGCTCCGGGCGTGCCGACGCGCTCGACGGTGAAGGGCCGCCCGTGCTGGAGCGAGGGGATCCGCGCCCGCGCGTCGGCCACCGCGGCGAGGTCGATCTCGGCCAGGATCACGCCTGGCTCGGTGCCGCCCGCGTCGGCCAGCACCCGGCCCCAGGGATCGACGATGAGCGAGTGCCCGTAGGTCTCGCGCCCGTCCTCGTGCTTCCCGCCCTGCGCCGCCGAGATCATGAACGATCCGGTCTCGATGGCGCGGGCCCGGTGCAGCACGTGCCAATGCGCCTCGCCGGTCTGCTTGGTGAAGCAGGCAGGCGCCGTCAGCACCGAGGCGCCGGCTTCGGCGAGCGCCCGGTACAGCGCCGGGAAGCGGATGTCGTAGCAGATGCCGAGCCCGATCTCGGCCCACGGCGTCGGCGCCACGACGGCGCAGGCGCCGCCGGTATAGGTCGAGGATTCCCGCCAGCGCTCGCCGCTCGGCAGGTCCACGTCGAACAGGTGAAGCTTGTCGTAGGCCGCGACGATCGCGCCGTTGGCGTCGATCAAAAAGGCACGGTTGGCGACCTTCTCGCCCGCGAGGATGGCGAGGGAGCCGACCTGCACCACCGTCCCGGTCTCGCGCGCCACGTCGCGAAGCGCCGCCAGCGTCTCGTCCTCGTCCTGGCCGCGAACCACGGCGAACAGTCGCGCCCGATCGCGCTCGACGAGCGAGGTCATCTCCGGGGTCTGGACGAACTGCGCGCCGCGGGAGGCGGCCTCGCGCACGCCGGCCACCGCCGCGTCGCGGTTGGCGGCCGGGTTGCGCCCAGACCGCATCTGCACGCAGGCGGCGACGAAGCGCGGCTCAGGCATTGGCCGACGCCGTCAGCAGCGCATCGAGCTTGCCGGCCTTGTCGAGGGCGTAGAGGTCGTCGCACCCGCCGACATGGGTCTCGCCCACGAAGATCTGCGGCACGCTGGTGCGCCCGCCCGCCCGCGCCATCATGGTCGCGCGCTCGCCCGGCGCCTTCTCGACGTCGATTTCCCGGAACGCGGCGCCCTTCTCCTTCAGCAGGCTCTTGGCCGCCGAGCAGTAGGGGCACCACGCCGTGGTGTAGATCGTGATCGGATGCATTGGCGTGTTCGCGTCCCGCGGATGACACGAACCATATAGCGGCCTACGGTCCCGAACGCCTATGGCCGGAACGTCACGCCGGCCGCCTCAAGCGGCCAGGAGCTTCTCGACCTCGTTGACGAGGTCGCGCAGGTGGAAGGGCTTCGACAGCACCTTAGCGTCCTTGGGGGCCTTCGAATCCGGGTTCAGCGCCACGGCGGCGAAGCCCGTGATGAACATCACCTTGATGTCAGGGTCGAGCTCGGTCGCCCGGCGGGCGAGCTCGATCCCGTCCATCTCCGGCATCACGATGTCGGTCAAAAGCAGCTCGAAGGGCTCTTCGCGCAGGCGGTTGTAGGCCGAGAGGCCGTTGTCGAACGACAGCACGTCGAAGCCGGCGTTCTGCAACGCCTTGGCCAGGAACCGGCGCATGTCGTTGTCGTCTTCCGCCAAGAGAATTTTCATCAGACGGTTCCGAACCCTCGAATCGCAACGTTCTTTTCATAAAGGGCGGCTTCGGTAAACAGAACGTTAGGATTAGGTCGTCCGGCGAGGTGACAGGCCGCACCGCGCGTGCTCGACTTGGCCGGTTGGCATAGTGGACAGGCCGTCGCCGCCGCCGCACAGTGTGACCTGACGTTGGCCGTTCCCATCCCCGACGGTGCGCCTCCTGCCGATGACGCTGCCCCTCCCGCACCTGACCGACGCCTTCGGATTCTCGCCCGCCTTCGTCGTGGACGAACCGACGCGGCACAGCCTGCCCTTCGTCTTCAACACCGGCCATTCCGGCTCGGTGTACCCGGAGAGTTTCCTGAAGGCCTCGCGCCTCGATGCGCTGGCGCTCCGCCGCTCGGAGGACGCCCATGTCGACCGGCTGTTCGCCGGGGTCGTACAGCTCGGCGCGCCGCTTCTGCGCTGCAACTTCCCGCGCGCCTACCTCGACGTGAACCGTGAGCCCTACGAACTCGACCCGCGGATGTTCGAGGGCCGGCTGCCGCCCTTCGCCAACACCCGCTCGATGCGTGTGGCGGGCGGCCTCGGGACGGTGCCCCGCGTCGTCTCGGACGGACAGGAGATCTATGCCGGCCGCATGCCGGTGGACGAGGCGGTGGCGCGCATCGACGGGTTGTACAAGCCGTACCACCGGGCCTTGCGCGGGCTGATCCTGCGCACGGTTCGTGAATTCGGGCGCTGCCTGCTGATCGACTGCCACTCGATGCCGTCCTCGAGCCTCGGGCGCGACCACGACGCGCGGGCCGACTTCGTCCTCGGCGACCGCTTCGGCACCTCCTGCGATCCGGCCCTGATCGACGCCTTCGAGGCGGCGTTCCGCGCCCGCGGGTACAAGGTGGTGCGCAACAAGCCCTATGCCGGCGGCTTCATCACCGAGCATTACGGCGAGCCGAACATCGGCCGGCACGCGCTGCAGATCGAGATCAACCGCGCCCTCTACATGAACGAGGCGAGCCTTGCGATCACGCAGGGCTTCTCCGGCCTCGTCGCGGCGCTGCGGGGTGCGATCGTGGAGGTCGCCGACGAGCTCGGCTCGGAGACGCCGCTCGGCATCGCCGCGGAGTAGGTCGCGTCTAGGAAAACGACCCGCACAACACCGTCATTCCGGGACGCCGGAGGCGAGCCAGAAATCCAAAAGCACGGTTCATTTTCCAGCTGGCGCCGTCGGCGGCTCTGGATCTCAGCCTCCGCTGCGCGGCCTCGGGATGACGGAGAGGTTCCGAGGAAGGGGTCCGCACGGCCTGATGATTCAGGCGCGCCACGAAATGCCGTTCGGCCCTGCGACCAAGAAAAAAGGCCACTCCCGAAGGAGCGGCCCGAAGTCTAGGGAGGAAACGCCCAAGAAGGGCTGCCGGACCGCGACGCCATCGCGATCCCGCAATGCACAAAGTAGATTGCGGCGCACAAAGCGCAAGCGAAATCCCCCTATCGCGCGCGCATACCCTGCCCGCACCGGCTGCACGTCCGGCGACGCTCAGTGATCTGCGAGCAGCTTGGCGATCTCCGCCTTGAGGGGCCCTGCGAGGTCCTTGCGATCGAGGGCGTAGGCGATGTTGGCGGTGAGGAAGCCGAGCTTGGAGCCGGTATCGTAGGTGCGGCCCTCGTAGCGCATGCCGAAGAAGTCCTGGCTTCCCATCAGCTTGATCATCGCATCGGTGAGCTGGATCTCGCCGCCCGCGCCCTTCTCGCCGTGCTCGAGGATTCCGAAGATCTCCGGCTGGAGGATGTAGCGGCCCGAGATGATGAAGTTCGACGGCGCGGTTCCCTGCTTCGGCTTCTCGACCATGCCGGTGACTTCGAAGGTCTGGCCGAAGGTCTCGCCGACGCTGACGATGCCGTACTGGTGCGTCTCCTCGGGCGCGACCTCTTCTACCGCGATGACGTTGCCGCCGTGCCGCTCGTAGGCGGAGAGCATCTGGCCCATGCAGCCGCGACTGAGCATGTCCGGCAGCAGCACGGCGAAGGGCTCGTCGCCGACGATCTCGCGGGCGCACCACACCGCGTGGCCGAGGCCGAGCGGCGCCTGCTGACGGGTGAAGCTGGTCTGGCCGGCGGCCGGCAGGTCGCGCTTCAGCTCCTCGTAGGCGGCCTGCTTGCCGCGCTCCTGCAGCATCCGGTCGAGCTCGAACGCGATGTCGAAATGGTCCTCGATCACCGCCTTGCCGCGGCCCGTGACGAAGATGAAGTGCTCGATGCCGGCTTCCCGCGCCTCGTCGACCACGTGCTGCACGACCGGCCGGTCGACCACCGTCAGCATCTCTTTCGGGACGGCCTTGGTGGCGGGCAGGAAGCGGGTGCCGAGGCCCGCAACGGGGAGGACGGCCTTTCGGATCGGTTTCATCAAGCAAAAACCCAAACGTGGGAGTTGGACGGGCCGGGCGTTCCTGGCAACACTAGCACGGCGAGCGATCGGCCATGGGCCGTCGCGGCGCACGATTGAGCATTATCGGTTAAAAGCAAGCTCGCGCAGGCCTGCGCGAGCGATTTCTTTCCAAGGGCGACGATGGCGGTTCTGGTCACGGGCGGTGCCGGCTATATCGGCAGCCACATGGTTCTGGCGCTTCAAGACGCCGGGCACGAGGAGGTGGTCGTCCTCGACGACCTTTCCACCGGCTTCGATTGGGCGCTGCCGCCGGAGGTGCCGCTCGTGCGCGGCGACGTCGGCGACCCCGCCCTCGTCACCGAGACGATCCTGCAGCATCGGGTCGACGCGATCGCCCACTTCGCCGCCCGCATCGTGGTGCCGGACTCTGTCGCCGACCCGCTGCACTACTACCTCGCCAACACGGTCAAGACCCGCGCCCTGATCGAGACCGCCGTCCGCACCGGCGTGAAGCACGTGATCTTCTCCTCGACCGCCGCGGTCTACGGCGAGCCGGAGACGGTGCCGGTGCCGGAGGACCTGCCCGCCAACCCGATCAACCCCTACGGCCGCTCGAAGCTGATGAGCGAGTGGATGATCCGGGACGCGGCCGCCGCGTACGGCTTCAGCTACGTCATCCTGCGCTACTTCAACGTCGCCGGCGCCGACCCGCGGGGGCGCACCGGGCAATCGACGCCGAACGCGACCCACCTGATCAAGGTCGCGACCCAGGCCGCGCTCGGCCAGCGCCCGCACCTCGAGGTGTTCGGGACCGACTACCCGACCCCGGACGGCTCGTGCCTGCGCGACTACATCCAGGTCTCGGACCTCGCCGAGGCGCACCGGGTCGCCCTCGACCACCTGCGCGCCGGCGGCGAGAGCCTGACGCTGAACTGCGGCTACGGCACCGGCTACTCGGTGCTGGAGGTGATCGACACGGTGAAGCGCGTGTCGGGGCGGGACTTCCCGGTTCGCGTCTCGACCCGCCGCCCGGGCGACCCGGCACGGATCGTCGCCGAGGCGTCGCGGATCCGCGACCGCCTCGGCTGGCGCCCGAAATACGACGACCTCGACGGGATCGTCCGGCAGGCGCTCGATTGGGAAGACGCCTTGTCCAAACGCAACCGGATCTGATGGCAATCCACCCGTTCCCCGCCGCGCTTCTCGCGCTCGGCCTCTGCATCGCCTCCGGGGCGTTCGCGGCACAGGCCGCCCCTGTCGGGAAGGCCGGCCAATCGGATGCGTTTCCGGCCTTCGTCGCCGCCCTGCGCGTCGACGCCCTGGCGAAGGGCATCACGCCCGCGACCTTCGATGCGGCGTTTCGGGGCGTGACGCCCGATCCAACTGTCCTCGCGCGGATCAAGGGTCAGAGCGAGTTCGGGCGGCCGGTCTGGGAATACCTCGTCGGCGCGGTCTCGCCCGAGCGGATCGCCCGCGGCCGGGCGCGTGCCGCAGCGCTCGGTCAGGCCCTGCCGGCGATCGAGGCGCGCTACGGCGTCCCGGCCTCGGTGCTGCTGGCGATTTGGGGCGTCGAGTCGGATTTTGGCGCGAGCGGCGGCACGGTACCAACGGTCCGCGCCCTGGCGACCCTCGCCGCCGCGCGGCACCGCGGCACGCTGTTCCGCGACGAGCTGCTGGCCGCCCTCGCGATCCTGCAGCGCGGCGACGTCGCGCCGGAGCGGATGCTCGGCAGCTGGGCCGGCGCCATGGGGCAGGTACAGTTCCTGCCCTCGACCTTCCTGGCGCACGCCGTCGACTTCGACGGCGACGGCCGGCGCGACATCTGGACGAGCGACGCCGACGCGCTCGCCTCCATCGCCGCCTACCTCAAGGATCTCGGGTGGAACTCCGCCATCTCTTGGGGTTACGCGGTCCGCCTCCCCGACCGGTTCGACCTGACCCGCTACGCGGCCGACCTCTCCGACTTCGCCCGCCGCGGCGTGCGCCGCATCGACGGCGGCGACCTGCCGGACAAGGGGGCCGCGTCCGTCTTCCTGCCCGGCGGCGCCGGCGGTCCCGCCTTCCTGATCACCGACAACTTCGAGGTGATCCGCGGCTACAACACCTCGGACTCGTATGCCCTCGCCATCGGGCACCTCGCCGACCGGCTGGCCGGAGGGCCGCCGCTCGCCGCCCCCTGGCCGAGCGCTGCCTCCCGCCTCGATAAGGCCGGGCTGCAGACGCTGCAGACGGGCCTTTCGCGCGAGGGACTCTATGCCGGCGAGGCCGACGGACGGGCGGGCCCGAAGCTGCGCGAGGCGATCCGCCGCTATCAGGTCCGCGAGGGCCTGACCGCCGACGGCTACGCGACGCCGGCGCTCCGTGACCGTCTATCGGGCAGGCCTTAGACGCGCAGTAAGGGCTCGGCTATGCTCAACCGCGGGTCGAAGTCCGCGGCACCGGAGGGCGCATGAACGGAGGGCGGATGAGACGCGATGCGACGAACCGAGTTGTGACAACCGCCAAGGGGCCCCGCATCGTCCTGGCGCTCGGGTTCGGCCTCGCTCTACCGCTCGTCCTCCTGCCGCCGTCGCCGGCCGAGGCGCAGTGGGGCGACAACTACGACCAGCCGCGCCGTCGCGGCCGCGACGCCTATTACCGCGAGGACGACGGCTATGCTCGGGCCCCGCGCCGTACCACGGCGCCGGAGCCCGAACGAAGGCAGTTCTACTGGCCCTGGGAGGACAGGCCGAGCGCGCCCGAGCCGCGCCAGGTCGCCCCGACCTACCGTCCGCCACGTCCGCGCCCGCCGGTCGGTGCCGACGCTGCACCGCGCCAGATCCGGCGACCGCAGACCCGGCCGGCGCCCACGATCGCGGCCCCGACGCCGGCGTTGAAGAAGACCGAGGCGAAGGTGCAGATCGCGGTGTTCGGCGATTCGCTGGCCGACCACCTGAGCCGCGGACTCGACGACGTCTTCGCGGACAGCGCCGACATCGCGGTGATCGACAGGGCCAAAGGCGACAGCGGCCTCGTGCGCCGGGACGTCATCGACTGGCCGAAGGCCGCAGACGACTACCTCAAGGCGAACCCGAAGGTCGGCTACGCCGTGGTCATGCTCGGCGCCAACGATCGCCAGCCGATACGCGACGGCGACCAGACCCTCGACCCGCTCACCGATCGCTGGCGCGAGCTCTACCGCGCCCGCGTCGAGGCCTTGGTCAACGTGTTCGCCGACCGGAAGATCCCGCTGGTCTGGGTCGGCACCCCGCCGATGCGCAGCGAGAGCCTGACCCGCGACCTCGGCAGCATCAACGACATCATCCGGGACGCGGTCACCAAGGGCGGCGGCACCTACGTCGACGTCGGGCCGGGATTCTCCGACGACCGCAACCACTACACCGCCACCGGGCCGGACCTCGACGGGCAGACCGCCAAGCTGCGCACCGCCGACGGCGTGCACTTCACCCATGCCGGCGCCCGCAAGCTCGCGCATTTCGCCGACGTGGAGTTGAAGCGCCTGATGGGCGCGACGACGCCGGCCGCCCCGGAGCAGCCGGCGGCGGCCGTCTCGGCCCTGCCTGCGACGCCGCTGGATGCGGCGCCGACGAAGCTCGACGACGTCACCGCGATCGACCGGCAGATCACGGCGATGCTGCCGAGCCTGCCCGAGCCCCCGGGGGTGCCGGCGCTGCCGGTGAAGCCCGCGGCGGGTCCGGTCGTGCCGCTCGGCCGGGTCGAGCTCTCGCCGGGCGGCGTCCTCGTCAGCGGCCGGCCGCGCGACGGCGACGCAACCGGCACCGTCGAACGCGCGCTCCAACGCGGCGCGGCGCCGCTGCCGCAGCCCGGACGAGCCGACGACTTCCGCTGGCCCCCGGGCTGAACGCCCGGCAGAGACTCAGCGCGGCAGGATCGAGGCGCCCATCAGCGTCTCGTCGATCGAGCGGGCGGCCTGCCGGCCCTCGCGGATCGCCCACACGACCAGGGACTGGCCGCGGCGCATGTCGCCGGCCGCCCAGATCTTCGGATCGGAGGTGCGGTAATCCTCCTCGTTCGCCGTGACGTTGCCGCGCTTGTCGACCGTGATGCCGGACTGCTCCAGAAGCCCCTTCTGGATCGAGCCGGCGAATCCGATCGCCATGAACACGAGGTCGGCCGGCAGGACGAATTCCGAGCCCTCGATGGGCTGGCGCTTGGCGTCGACGCGGGCGCAGACGACCCCGGTGAGACGCCCCTTCTTGTTGCCTTCGAGCCGGAGGGTGGCCGCCTGGAACTCGCGCTCGGCGCCCTCGGCCTGGCTCGACGAGGTCCGCATCTTGGTCGGCCAGTACGGCCAGACCGAGAGCTTGTCCTCGCGCTCGGGCGGCCGCGGGCGGATGTCGAGCTGCGTCACCGACAGGGCGCCCTGACGGAACGCGGTGCCGACGCAGTCGGACGCGGTGTCACCGCCGCCGATCACCACCACGTTCTTGCCCGACGCCAGGATCGGCGCCTCGCCGTTGCCGCGCATCGGCTCGGCGCCGACCCGCCGGTTCGACTGGATCAGGTAGGGCATCGCGTAGTGCACGCCCTCGAGCTCCTGCCCCGGCAGCTGCGGGTTGCGCGGGTCCTCGGCGCCGCCGGAGAACAGCACAGCATCGTACTCGGCGGTCAGCTCCTCGACCGGCTTCGTCACGCCGACGTTCTGGTTGTAGTGGAAGACCACGCCTTCGGCTTCCATCTGCTTCACGCGCCGATCGATGTGGCGCTTCTCCATCTTGAAGTCGGGGATGCCGTAGCGGAGCAGACCGCCGGCCTTCGGCTCGCGCTCGTAGACGTGGACCGCGTGCCCGACGCGGGCGAGCTGCTGCGCCGCCGCGAGGCCGGCCGGACCCGAACCGATCACCGCCACCTTCTTGCCGGTGCGGATCGACGACGGCTCCGGCTTCACCCAGCCCATGTTCCAGGCCCGGTCGGCGATGGCCTGCTCGATCGTCTTGATCGCCACCGGCTGGTTCTCGAGGTTCAGCGTGCACGCCTCCTCGCACGGCGCCGGGCAGATGCGGCCGGTGAACTCCGGGAAGTTGTTGGTGGAGTGGAGGTTGCGCGCCGCCTCCTCCCAATCCGACTGGAAGACGAGGTCGTTCCAATCGGGAATCTGGTTGTGCACCGGGCAGCCGGTCGGCCCATGGCAGAACGGGATGCCGCAATCCATGCAGCGCGCCGCCTGCTTCTTCAGGTCGTGCTCGTCGAGCGGCAGGGTGAACTCGCGGAAGTGCCGCACGCGGTCGGCCGCGAGCTGGTACTTCTGGTCCTGCCGGTCGAATTCGAGGAAGCCGGTGATCTTGCCCATCGGTGTACTCAGCGTCGGTAGCGAAAAATCGGTGTCGCAGCTTTCCGGTCAGCGACCGGCGGCAGCGGCGATAGCGTCGGGTTCGAGCCGGAACGCGACCCTGCATCGGTCGAGCCAACCCCGGATCGCGGGCCTCCCCGCCAAGTCGAATCCACCCTCGTCGGCCCACTGGGTGTAGGCGAACAGGGCGACGTCGGCGATGGTCACGTCGTCGCCGACGAACCATTCGCTTTCCGCGAGGTGCCGCTCCATCAGGTCGAGCGCCGCCTCGCCGCGCGCGACCCGGCCCGGATCGCGCCCCTCGCGCGGCACGCCGCGAAACGTCATCTCAACGCGGCAGACCGCGATGGTCGGCTCGTGGCTGTACTGCTCCCAGAACAGCCACTGGTCGACGGTCGCCGCCGCGAACGGGTCGCCCGGAAGCAGCGCGCTCTCGCGGGCGAGATACCGCATGATGGCGTTCGACTGGGCGAGGCGCCGCCCGTCGTCGAACACCACCCCCGGGATCTGCCCGGCCGGGAACAGGGCGAGATACGCAGGCGTCCGCGTCTCGCCCTTCAGCGCATCGACCTGGACCCATTCGTAGGCGAGGCCGAGAACATCGGCGACGATCTTGATCTTCAGGCAGTTGCCCGAGGTGAGGTCGCCGTAGATCCGCATGGCGGCGGGCGGCGTCGTCGAGAACGTATCCGTCATGCGCCTCCCCTCGCGCTGTCCATCGTCGGCGGCGTCTTCCTTCATGGCCGACCGACTTCAAAGCCGGCCGGGGTGTTCGTTCAGCCATTCCTTCAGCGCGGTCTCGATGCGGATCTGCCAGTCCGGACCACCGCTCCGGAACCGTTCGACGAGGTTCGTCGGGAGGACAAGTCGCTCCGTCTCACCAGGGCGATGACCACGTTCGACCAAGCGACCGCCGACCCGAATATCCGCTTGTTCGAACCAAGCAGCATCCAGCTCCGGTGCGTCGTCGGGATCCCAGCCGATCTCATCGGGAAACATCGGTTGATCGGGTGCGGCCGCCGAATTGCGCCTGCTCTCGTTCATTGGCCTTCCTCAAGCTGATGATCCGTCGATCGCCGTCCCGTTCCGTCCAGACCACGATGACCATTCGGCCGTCGAGGAGACCGACTGTTATCCACCGTGTCTCCCTATAACCGAACCGCACGTCCTCACGCGTCGCTTCGGTCCCGTTGAAGACTTGCCCACATCGAGCGAAATCCAACCCGCGCTCACGCAACGCGTGCGCGCGCTGCTCGTCATCGTAGACGACGCGCAGGGGCGTCTCTCACCGAGAGAGCGACGGTCCTTACTCCGCCGCCACCGGCATCCGCGCCATCTCCATCTCGCGGAGCGCCCGGCGGTACTCCACCGGCATCACCTTGACGAACTTGGTGCGGTAGCCCGCCCAATCCTCGAGGATCGCCTTGGCGCGCGGGCTGCCCGTGTACTTCAGGTGGTTGGTGATGAGCTGCGACAGGCGCTCCTCGTCATGCCCCGACATGTCTGCGAGGATGTCGACGCGGCCCTTGGTCTCGAGGTCGCCGTCCTGGTGGAAGCGGCGCATCAGGTCGTCTTCCTCCTCGACGGGTTCGAGGTCGACCATCGAGAGGTTGCAGCGGGCCGAGAACGATCCGTCCTCGTCGAGCACGTAGGCGATGCCGCCGGACATGCCGGCCGCGAAGTTGCGCCCGGTCTCGCCGATCGACACGACGACGCCGCCGGTCATGTACTCGCAGCCATGGTCGCCCATGCCCTCGACCACGGTGATCGCGCCGGAGTTGCGCACGGCGAAGCGCTCGCCGGCCGAGCCGCGGATGTAGCACTCGCCGGCGATGGCGCCGTAGAGCACGGTGTTGCCGACCATGATCGTCCTGTCGGCGGGCGCCTTGAGCGAATCGCTCGGCCGGATGATCAGCTTGCCGCCCGACAGGCCCTTGCCGACGTAGTCGTTGCCGTGGCCGGTGAGCTCGATCGTCACGCCGGCCGCGACCCAGGCGCCGAAGCTCTGTCCGGCGGTGCCGGCGAGCTTCACCACGATGGTGTCGTCGGGCAGGCCTTCGTGGCCGTGCGCCTTGGCGACGGCGCCCGACAGCATCGCGCCCGCCGTCCGGTCGGAGTTGCGGATCACGTCGTGGAGGACCACCGGCTCGCCGGTGTCGATCGCGTTCTGCGCGCCGGCGATCAGGCGCCGGTCGAGGACGTCGTCGATCGGGTGCTTCTGCGTCTCGACCCAGCGGATCGCCACGTCCGGCCCGACGTCGGGCCGGTGGAACAACTTCGAGAAGTCGAGTCCACGCGCCTTCCAGTGCTGGATCGCCTCGACCTTGTCGAGGAAGTCCGAGCGGCCGACGAGGTCTTCGAGCTTGGTGAAGCCCATCGCCGCCATCAGCTCGCGCAGCTCCTCGGCGACGTAGAAGAAGTAGTTCACCACGTGCTCGGGCGTGCCTTTGAAGCGCTTGCGCAGAACCGGGTCCTGCGTCGCGACGCCGACCGGGCAGGTGTTGAGGTGGCACTTGCGCATCATGATGCAGCCGGCCGCGATCAGCGGCGCGGTGGAGAAGCCGAACTGGTCGGCGCCGAGGAGCGCCGCGATCAGCACGTCGCGGCCGGTGCGGATGCCGCCGTCGGCCTGCAGCGCGACGCGGCCGCGCAGGTGGTTCATCACCAGCGTCTGCTGCGTCTCGGCCAGCCCCGTTTCCCACGGACCGCCGGCGTGCTTCAGCGAGGTCAGCGGCGCCGCGCCGGTGCCGCCGTCGAAGCCCGAGATGGTGATGTGGTCGGCCCGCGCCTTGGCGACGCCGGTGGCGACCGTGCCGACGCCGACCTCGGAGACGAGCTTCACCGACACGTCGGCCGCCGGGTTCACGTTCTTCAGGTCGTAGATCAGCTGCGCCAGATCCTCGATCGAGTAGATGTCGTGGTGCGGCGGCGGCGAGATCAGGCCGACGCCCGGGGTGGCGTAGCGGACCTTCGCGATCTTGGCGTCGACCTTGTGGCCGGGCAGCTGGCCGCCCTCGCCGGGCTTGGCGCCCTGAGCGACCTTGATCTGCATCATGTCGGCGTTGACGAGGTACTCGGTGGTGACGCCGAAGCGCCCCGACGCGACCTGCTTGATCGCCGAGCGGCGCGAGCGCCCGTCCGGCAGCGGCTTGAAGCGCTCGACCTCCTCGCCGCCCTCGCCCGAGTTCGAGCGTCCGCCGAAGGAGTTCAGGGCGATGGCCAGCGTCTCGTGCGCCTCCTTCGAGATCGAGCCGTAGGACATCGCGCCGGTGGCGAAGCGCTTGACGATCTCGGAGGCCGGCTCGACGCTCTCCAGCGCCACCGGCTCGCGCCCGATCTCGGGGGCGAGCTTGATCCGGAACAGGCCGCGCAGGGTCTTGAGCTGCTGCTCCTGGTCGTTCACCAGCCGGGCGTATTCGCGGTAGCGCTCGGGCACGCCGAGACGCACCGCATGCTGCAGCGTCGCGACCGTGTCGGGGGTCCAGGTGTGGGCCTCGCCGCGCAGCCGGTAGGCGTACTCGCCGCCGACGTCGAGGGCGTTGCGATAGATCGGCGCGTCGCCGAACGCGTCGGCGTGGCGGCGCACGGTCTCCTCGGCGATCTCGGCCATGCCGACGCCCTCGACCATCGTCGCCGTGCCGAAGAAGTCGCGCGCGACGAAGGCCGAGTTCAGCCCGATCGCGTCGAAGATCTGCGCGCCGCAATAGGACTGGTAGGTCGAGATGCCCATCTTCGACATGACCTTCAGCAGGCCCTTATCGATCGACTTGATGTAGCGGTAGATGATCTCCTCATCCAAGAGGTCCGGCGGGAACTCGTGCTTCATCGCCACCAGCGTCTCGAAGGCGAGATACGGGTTGATCGCCTCGGCGCCGTAGCCGGCCAGGCAGGCGAAGTGATGGATCTCGCGCGGCTCGCCCGATTCGACCACGAGGCCGACCGAGGTGCGAAGCCCCTTGCGGATCAGGTAGTTGTGCACGGCCGCCGTCGCGAGCAGCGCCGGGATCGGGATACGATCGGGGCCGACCGCGCGGTCGGACAGGACGATGATGTTGTAGCCGCCGCGCACCGCGACTTCCGCGCGGTCGCAGAGCCGGTCGAGCGCGCCGTTCATCGCCGCCGCGCCGGTCTCGGCCGGATAGGTGATGTCGAGGGTCTTTGTGTCGAAGCGGTCCTCGAAATGGCCGATCGAGCGGATCTTCTCGAGGTCCGTGTTGGTCAGGATCGGTTGGCGGACTTCCAGGCGCTTGCGGCGGGAGGCGCCTTCCATGTCGAGCAGGTTCGGGCGCGGGCCGATGAACGAGACGAGGCTCATCACGGCCTCCTCGCGGATCGGGTCGATCGGCGGGTTGGTGACCTGCGCGAAGTTCTGCTTGAAGTAGGTGTAGAGCGACTTCGACTTGTCGGACAAAGCCGAGAGCGGCGTGTCGGTGCCCATGGAGCCGACCGCCTCCTGGCCGGTCACGGCCATCGGCGCCATGAGCAGCTTGAGGTCTTCCTGGCTGTAGCCGAACGCCTGCTGGCGATCGAGCAGCGACACGTCGGTGCGGCTCTCGCGAGCGGTGACGGGCTTGAGATCCTCCAGCACGATCTGGGTGTTCTTCACCCAGTCGGCGTAGGGGTGCGCGGCCGCGAGCTCGCCCTTGATCTCCTCGTCGTCGACGATGCGGCCCTTCTCCAGGTCGATCAGAAGCATCCGGCCCGGCTGCAGGCGCCAGGACTGGACGATCTTCTCATCCGGGATCGGCAGCACGCCCATTTCTGAGGCGAGCACGACGAGGCCGTCGTCGGTGACGATGTAGCGGGCGGGGCGCAGTCCGTTGCGGTCGAGGGTCGCGCCGATCTGGCGGCCGTCGGTGAAGGCGACCGCCGCCGGGCCGTCCCACGGCTCCATCAGCGCGGCGTGGTACTCGTAGAAGGCCCGCCGCTCCTCGCTCATCAGCGGGTTGCCGGCCCAGGCCTCGGGGATGAGCATCATCATCGCGTGGGCGAGCGGGTAGCCGCCCATGACGAGGAACTCGAGCGCGTTGTCGAAGCACGCGGTGTCGGACTGGCCCTCGTAGGAGATCGGCCACAGCTTCGAGATGTCGTTGCCGAACAGGTCCGAATCGACGCTCGCCTGGCGGGCGGCCATCCAGTTCACGTTGCCGCGCAGCGTGTTGATCTCGCCGTTGTGCGCGACCATCCGGTAGGGGTGCGACAGGCGCCAGGTCGGGAAGGTGTTGGTGGCGAAGCGCTGGTGCACGAGGGCGATCGCCGAGACGAAGCGCTCGTCCTTCAGGTCGAGGAAGTAGTTCCCGAGCTGGTTCACCAGCACCATGCCCTTGTAGACGATGGTCCGGCTCGACACGGAGACGGGATAGAACTCCATCACCCGCGGGTCCTTCAGGCCGTAGACGCGGCCGGAAATCACCTTACGGGCGACGTAGATCCGCCGCTCGAACGCGTCGCCGTCGGCCGCGGAGGCCGGGCGGCCGATGAAGAGCTGGCGGTGATGCGGCTCGGTCGCCTTCACGGCGACGCCGAGGTCCTCGGGATCGACCGGCACGTCGCGCCAGCCGAGCAGGGGAAGCCCCTCGGCGGCGAGCGACTGCTCGACGATGGATTCGATGATCGCGCGCGACTCCTCGGCCTTCGGCATGAACAGCTGCGCGATGGCGTAGTCGCCGGCCGGCGGCAGCTCGAAGCCGAGCCGCGAGCACTCCTCGGCGAAGAAGGCGTGCGGGATCTGCGTGAGGATGCCGCAACCGTCGCCCATCTTCGGGTCGGCGCCGACCGCGCCGCGATGGTCGAGGTTCTCCAGGATCTTCAGGCCCTGCTCGACGATGGCATGGGTGCGCCGGTCGTGCATGTCGGCGACGAAGCCGACGCCGCAGCCGTCCTTCTCGTTGCGCGGATCGTAGGCACCCTGGGCGACCGGCATCGCCGGATCGCGCACCACGAGCGGCGCGACGCCGTCGCGCGAAGCCGGCGCGGTGTCCGCGTCGAGGTTTCCGCTCACGGTCATGTCCGCATTCCCGAAAGCCGCCATGCCCACCATCCCCGAAAGTTCGAAAAGTTCGACCAGACCCGTCCGAACGTCCATGCCCGCCGACGCGAGCACGTTTCATGCCCGACACTCAAGCGAGGCCGGGCCAGTCATCTTGTCTCGTCGGGTCTCGGGAGGGTCCTCGGTGGAGGAAGCGCCCGCAACCCGCGGGCTCGCACCGGCCCGATGTCAGCCGGCGTGGGCCCGGATCGCCTCGACGGCGACCGGCTTGAGATCTCGTTTCGACGTCACGATGATCACGTGCCGAAACCCTCTACCCCGGACCCTTAGGTCCCGCTGCGCGGCGTCCATCGCGCGCGCCCACCGGAAATGGGACAGTCATACTGTCCTAACGCTGCAAACTGGCAGATTTCAAATATTCCAGCAAGGCCCACACACCGGCAAAAGCGGCGTTTTGATGCCGCATCCCACGCCTTCCCTGCTCGATCCCAGCGCCAGGAGCGACCGAACGCCGTCGAACTGCATCGGGAATCGGCCGCTTGGCGCCCGCATTCTCCCGCAATTGCGCCCGAATCGTCCGGTCAATGGCGTACGCCGAGCACAAGCGGCATGCGGGGCAACGACCCTGCCGGAATGGCCGAAGGACACGCGGGACGCGGTCCTTCGGCGCGGGGCCCGCTCCGGATCGTCGGCGGGCCTCGACGAAACTCCCCGGCGCGGGGCGAGCGCCGCAGGAGGTCGGGCGATTTGTGAGAGCGTGACCCGGATGTCAGCCGTGAACCCATTCCATCGTCGTCTTCGCGTGAGCCTCTCGGCCTGCGCCCTGCTGATCGGCGCCACCGGCGCGGCGCAGGCGCAATACGCCTTCGACGACGCGATCATGCCGCCCCGCGCGGTAGCCTGGCGCCTGGGCGAGCGCGGCTTCAGCGGCATCAGCCGGCCGCGCTTCGACGGCCGCGCCTACGTCGTCGAGGCGTTCAACCCGAACGGCGCCCGCGTGCGCCTGTTCGTCGACGCGCGAGACGGTGCGATCCTCGGCCGCCAGCGCCTCGACGACGGCCCGGTGGTGATCGCTCGCCCGGCCCCCGGCTACGGCTGGACCGAGGAGGACGCGATGCCGCGGAGCCCGATGCGGCAGGCCGAGCGACTTCTTCCGCCAGGCGACATCCCGATGCCGGAGAGCCGCGGCGTGCCCCCGCGCCGACCTGTGCCGGACGCAGACTTCGTACGGCCCGAGGGCGGACCAGACGCCTACGGCCGCATGCCTGCAGAGCCGAACCCGCACGGGATCAACCCGGATCGCCGCGGGCCGGTCGAGGCGCCGCGCCGGCTCGCACGCACCGGCAACCCGACCCGGGGGCCGGACGGTAGGACGCTCGACGGGAAGACGCTCGACGGCAAGAACCCGGAAGGCAGAGCGCAGGCGCGCACCGTTCCCGAGGTGCCGAAGCTGCGCCCGGTGGAGGCCGCCAAACCCGAGCCGAAGCCGGAAGCGCCCGTCGCGACGGCGGAGCCGCCGAAGGCGGCCGCGCCTGCCGTCATCGCGACGCCCGCAGCGGTTCAGCCGCCCGCGGACGGCACGGTGGCGAAATCCCCAGAGACCAAGGCTTCCGAGACCAAGGCTTCCGAGACCAAGGCGGCGGAAGCAAAGCCCCCCGCTGCGAAGGCGGCCGAGCAGACTTGGCAGAACCCGCCCGAGACCAAGCGCAACGTCCGCGTCATCGGCGGCGCGACCCTGGTGCCGGGTGCGCCCGACAAGGATGCGCAGACCCCGTAACCTGAAGCCTCAAGCTACCCAGGCGCCCAGGCGCTCGTCCCCGCAGAAGACCGTGAACGAATCGGCGCGGGCGATGGCGCAGAGCGTCATGCGGTGGAGGCGGGCCCGGTCGATGGCGAGCGAGGTCGGCGCCGAGATCGCGACCAGGACCGACGCGCCGAAATGCGCCGCCTTCTCGACCATCTCGAACGAGCAGCGGCTGGTGATCACCAGGAAACCTTCGGCCGGGTCGGTGCCTGCGCGGATCAGCGCGCCGATCAGCTTGTCAAGGGCGTTGTGCCGGCCGACATCTTCCCGCACAGCCACGAGGCTGCCGTCGAGACCTGCCCAGGCCGCCGCATGCACCGCGCGCGTCTCGCGCCCGAGCGCCTGGGCGTCACCGAGGTCGGACAGAGCGCGCGCGATCGCCTCCGGCCGGACGCTCACGGCGGTGGACGCGTCGCGCGTCTCCGCCCGCGGCAGGGCGGCGAGGTCCTCGATCCCGCAGACGCCGCAGCCGGTGCGCCCGCTGATCGCGCGCTTGCGGGCGAGGTGCTCGCGCAGCCGGCCCGGCGCGAGGTCCACCAGCAACCGTAGCCCGCCCTCGCCCCGCTCGACCGCGGCGCCGCGGATCTCGTCGGCCGAGGCGACGATGCCCTCGGTGAGGCTGAAGCCGTAGGCGAAATCCTCGAGATCGGCGGGCGTCGCCATCATCACCGCGTAGGGCACGCTTCCGTAGACGAGGTTGACCGGCATCTCGACGGCGAGCGCACGCTCGCCCTCGCGCGGCTCCGGCGCGGCGTAGGCGACGACGCGCGTCGCCACCCGCACCGCCGTCTCCGGTCTGCTCCGCCCGGTCCGCATTCCGTCCGCCATTCCGCTGGTCCCGCCGATCGCCCCCGCATCCGCCTCATAGCAGGCGGCGACCCGGACCGCGCCTGCGGCGATGCTGCCCCCGCCTCATGAATGCTTCCGGCCCCTGCGGCGATGCTTTCGGTGGTGCTGCGGCGCATCCGGAAAGCGTGCGATGCGACGCTTGTGCGGTTGCACCTTGCACGACCTTGTGGTCTGACACCGCGATCGGATACCCGGGCATCGCGCCGACAGGGCGTCCAACTCCGCCGGACGACACCGCGGGCCTCGTACAAGCAAGACGCGGGCGGTCGACGGAGCGTAACGTGACCAAGGGGAGCCACGAGAGGCACATGCGGACGGCGCAGACGAAACACCGCTCCAAGAGGGGGCTCGCCGCGTTCGGCGCGTTGCTCCTGACGTCGTCGCAGGCCCTGGCCGCCGGCATCGGCCAGCCCGAGCCCTGGCAGATGACCCGCCAGGTTCCGGTCACCGAGAACGCGCGCGACATCCTCCAGTTCGAGTCGTGGGTGCACTGGCTCTCGCTCGCGATCTGCGTGTTCGTGCTCGGACTGATCCTGTGGTGCATCTACCGCTTCAGCGAGAAGCGGAACCCGACGCCCTCGAAGACCACCCACAACACCCTGATCGAGGTGGCCTGGACGATCGTCCCGGTGCTGATCCTCGTCGCCGTCGCAATCCCCTCGTTCCGCCTGTTGCGCGTTCAGCTCTCGGATCCGAAGTCCGACGTGATGATCAAGGTGACCGGCCACGCCTGGTACTGGTCCTACGAGTACCCCGCAGACCAGGGCGGCGGCTTCTCGTTCGATGCCAACATCGACGAGGACAAGCAGCCGCGCCTGCTCCAGGCCGACAACGAGATGGTCGTGCCGGTGAACAAGATCGTGAAGATCCAGGTCACCGCCGCCGACGTGATGCACTCGTGGGCGATGCCGTCCTTCGGCTTCAAGATCGACGCCGTGCCGGGCCGCCTCAACCAGTTCTGGTTCAAGGCCGACCGCGAGGGCACGTATCACGGCCAGTGCTCCGAGCTCTGCGGCCAGCGCCACGCCTACATGCCGATTGTCGTGCGCGTCGTGAACGACGAGGCCTACGCGGCCTGGCTCGGCGAGGCGAAGACCAAGTACGCCCGCATCGACAACGGGTCCAAGTTCGCCGACGCCCGATAGAGGGCGCGCCTCGGGCCAGCACCGCGCCGGCCCGACCCACCGAGATCTCGAGAGACACGCACAAGGCTCAGCTCAGATGGCAACCGCCGCAGCGCATGCAGGGGCCCACGAGGCCCACGACCACAAACCTTCCTTCTTCGCCCGCTGGTTCCTCTCCACGAACCACAAGGATATCGGCACGCTCTACCTGCTGTTCGCGTTCTGCGCGGGCATGATCGGCGCGTTCCTATCCTTCGGCATCCGGATGGAGATGGAGGCGCCCGGTCTCCAGTACTTTTCCAATCCGCAGACCTACAACGTGTTCGTGACCGGCCACGGCCTCATCATGGTGTTCTTCATGGTGATGCCGGCCCTGATCGGCGGGTTCGGCAACTGGTTCGTCCCGCTGATGATCGGCGCGCCGGACATGGCCTTCCCGCGCATGAACAACGTCTCGTTCTGGCTGACGGTGGCGGGCTTCTGCAGCCTGATCTGCTCGCTGTTCGTCGAGGGCGCGCCCGGCGCGTCCGGCGCCGGCACCGGCTGGACCGTGTACCCGCCGCTCTCGACCGCGGGCCACCCCGGCCCGGCCGTCGATTTCGCGATCTTCGCGCTGCACCTGTCCGGCGCCGGCTCGATCCTCGGGGCGATCAACTTCATCACCACGATCCTGAACATGCGCGCCCCCGGCATGACGCTGCACAAGATGCCGCTCTTCGCCTGGGCCGAGCTCGTCACCGCCTTCCTGCTGCTGCTGTCGCTCCCGGTCCTCGCCGGCGCGATCACCATGCTGCTCACCGACCGCAACTTCGGCACCACCTTCTTCGACCCGGCCGGCGGCGGCGATCCGATCCTGTACCAGCACCTGTTCTGGTTCTTCGGTCACCCCGAAGTGTACATCATGATCCTGCCGGCCTTCGGCATCGTCTCGCACATCATCGCCACGTTCTCGCGCAAGCCCGTCTTCGGCTACCTCGCGATGGCTTACGCGATGGTCGCGATCGGCGTCGTCGGCTTCGTCGTGTGGGCGCACCACATGTATACGGTGGGCCTGTCGCTGCAGACGCAATCGTACTTCGTCTTCGCCACCATGGTCATCGCGGTGCCCACCGGCGTGAAGATCTTCTCCTGGATCGCGACGATGTGGGGCGGCTCGATCCGCTTCACCGCGGCGATGCACTGGGCGGTGGGCTTCATCTTCCTGTTCACGGTCGGCGGCGTCACCGGCGTCGTGCTCGCGAACTCGGCTGTCGACAAGTACCTGCACGACACCTACTACGTCGTCGCGCACTTCCACTACGTGCTCTCGCTCGGCGCCGTGTTCATCATCTTCGCGGGTATCTACTACTGGTTCCCGAAGATGACCGGCCACATCATCCCCGAGTGGGCCGGAAAGCTGCACTTCTGGCTGGCCTTCATCGGCGCGAACGTCCTGTTCTTCCCGATGCACTTCCTCGGTCTCGCCGGCATGCCGCGTCGTTACGCCGACTACCCGGAGGCCTTCGCCGGCTGGCACAAGGTCTCGACCTACGGCGGCCACATCTTCGGCCTCGGCATGATGGTGTTCGTCATCGGCGTGATCCTCGCCTTCCGCTCGAAGGAGCGGGCTGCGGACAACCCCTGGGGTCCCGGTGCGACCACGTTGGAGTGGACGCTGTCCTCGCCGCCGCCCTTCCACCAGTTCGAGACGCTGCCCCGCATCGTCGACGAGCCGGGCCACCACTGATCGGAAGCGTTTTCGAGTGAGGTGGAATCCGGCTCACGTGAAGAAAACGCGACCAACTGGAAACGAAGTGGGTTTCGCGTAAGCGGAATCGACGACCATCGCGGGGGCTGCGCTTGCAGCCCCCGCCCTTCCCCGGACCCTTCCCGCGAAGGGTCCCGGCAAGGGCGGTGCGACGGTCCCGTCTGAGCGAAGCTCGGCGGGATCCCCCCTTTTCCGGGTGAGCCTTGCCCGGACGTTTGGACCTGTTCCGGTTCGCGTCTACCCGCGGCGGAACGAGCGCTCCCGCCGCGCGGGCTTGAGTGCGAAAAGCAGAATGGTTGCGGTGTCCATGACCACCCTGTCGAACAGCATGCCCGTCGGAGTGCCGCCGGTCCCCGTCGTCGGCGGCGACGTGCCGGACTATTTCGCTCTCCTGAAGCCGCGGGTGATGGTGCTGGTGATCTTCACCGCGCTGGTCGGCATGGTCGTGTCGCACGGCCACGTCCCGCCGGCCGTGGCCGTGATCTCGCTGCTGATGATCGCGATCGGCGCGGGCGCGTCGGGCTGTCTCAACATGTGGTGGGACGCCGACATCGACGCGATCATGACGCGCACCGCCAAGCGCCCGATCCCCGACGGCCGCATCCAGCCGAACGAGGCCCTGGCCTTCGGCCTAGTGCTCTCGGTCGGCTCGGTGATGGTACTCGGGCTCGCCGCCAACTGGCTCTCGGCGGGCCTGCTCGCCTTCACCATCGTGTTCTACGCGGTGATCTACTCGATGTGGCTGAAGCGGGCGACCGCGCAGAACATCGTCATCGGCGGTGCGGCCGGCGCCCTCCCCCCGGTGATCGGCCAGGCGGTCGTCAGCGGTTCGGTCGGCATCGAGTCGCTGGTCCTGTTCGCGATCATCTTCATCTGGACGCCGCCGCACTTCTGGGCGCTCGCCCTGGTGAAGGCTGGTGAGTACGCCAAGGCCGGCATCCCGATGATGCCGAACACCGCCGGCCCGACCTCGACCCGCCGCCAGATCATCTACTACACGCTGCTGCTCGCGCCGCTCGGCCTCGTGCCGGTCTGGATCGGCTTTGCCGGCCTGCTCTACGCGGTGGTCGCCGTGGTCGGCGGCCTCGGGATGCTCGCCTTCAGCGTGCAGGTCTACCGCAATCGCGAGGGCGAGGCGGAGAAGAAGGCCGCGATGGGGATGTTCGGCTTCTCGATCCTCTACCTGTTCGTGCTATTCTCGGCGCTGCTCGCCGAGCAGAGCCTCGGCCTGTTCCGCCCGGTCTTCGCCTGATGGAATACGATCCGCACGGCTTCCCCAAGATCGAGATGCGCCCCCTCACCCCCGAGGAGGAGGCGCGCCGACGCAAGCGTTCGATCGCGATCGCCCTGGCGCTCGGCGCCATGGTGCTGCTGTTCTTCGTCCTGACGATCGCCAAGCTCGGACCGCAAATCCTGAACCGGCCGCTGTAGAATGAGCATGCCGAACCCGAACCGGACGATGCTGCGCACCGCCTTCGCATGCGCGGGCATGGCTGTCGGCATGATCGGCCTCGCCTTCGCGTCGGTGCCGCTCTACGACGCTTTCTGTAAGGCGACCGGCTACGACGGCACGCCGCGCCAAGGGCCGGCGCTCACTGCCGGCGTTTCGACCGACGACAGCATGGTCGTACACTTCGATACCAACGTGTCGGCCTCGCTGCCGTGGCGGTTCAAGGCGGAATCGCGTCGCGTCGAGGCGCGACTCGGCGAGACCAAGACGGTGTTCTTCCAGGTGAAGAACACCGGCGCGACGCCCTCCACCGGCGTCGCCACCTTCAACGTCCAACCCGGCCTGATGGGCAGCTACTTCGTCAAGATCGAGTGCTTCTGCTTCAAGGAGCAGACGCTGCAGCCGGGCGAGACCCTGGACGTGCCGGTGGTGTTCTACATCGACCCCGAAGTGCGCAAGGATTCGAACACGGCGCACCTTTCGGAGATGACGCTGTCCTACACCTACTTCGCGTCGAAGAACGGTGAGCCGATTCCGGCGTCAGTCGCCGCCACGGGCACCACCGGCACGAAGCGCGACTTCTGACTGCGCGCGGATTTCCGGGCGCACCCGGTTTTCCCCACGCGGGAAGCGTGACAACACGCGCCCGCCTCCGCTAAGGGTGCGGGCAGACCGGACGGGTCGAACGGCCCGAATTCGGCGTATTAGAGTACACGGACCGCGAGCCGGCGACGGCGCAGGACCGACGGGGTCGAGGAGAGACGGGTAAGATGGCCGAGGCGCACGCCAAGAATCACGACTTCCACATCCTTGCACCGAGCCCTTGGCCGCTCATCGGCGCCTTCTCCGGCTTCGTGATGGCCTTCGGCGCCGTGTTCTGGATGAAGAGCCTGCAGATCGGCACGCTCACCCCGGGCCCCTACATCTTCGGCGCCGGCACGCTCGGCGTGCTCTACACCATGTTCTCGTGGTGGAAGGACGTGGTCCACGAGGCCAACCACGGCGACCACACACGCGTGGTGCAGCTTCACCACCGCTACGGCATGATAATGTTCATCGCCTCCGAGGTGATGTTCTTCGTCGCTTGGTTCTGGGCCTACTTCGAGGCGGCGCTCTACACCGCCGACCCGATCCAGGCTTCCCGCGTCGGCTTCACCGGCGGCGTCTGGCCGCCGAAGGGCATCGAGGCCTTCGACCCCTGGCACCTGCCGCTGCTCAACACGCTGATCCTGCTCACCTCGGGCACGACGGTGACCTGGGCACACCACGCCCTGCTGCACGACGATCGCAAGGGTCTGAAGTACGGCCTGTGGCTCACCGTCATCCTCGGCGTGCTGTTCACCGCGTGCCAGGCCTACGAGTACGGCCACGCGCATTTCGGCTTCGCCGGCAGCATCTACTCCTCGACCTTCTTCATGGCGACGGGCTTCCACGGTGCGCACGTCCTCATCGGCACGATCTTCCTCGGGATCTGCCTGTACCGCGCCTATCTCGGCCAGTTCACGGTCAAGCAGCACCTCGGCTTCGAGTTCGCCGCCTGGTATTGGCACTTCGTCGACGTGGTGTGGCTGTTCCTGTTTGCCGCCATCTACGTCTGGGGTTCGGGCGCCGGCCACGCGGCCCACTGACCGCGACCGGGCCTCGATCCCCTGTGACGCAGGGCGGGATTGCGTGGAAGGGCGGCTCAGGCCGCCCTTTTTCGTATCCAAGACCCCATATCGTGGTGGAGGCCGACGTATCGTTCGTCGCCGGGGGGCCTCACCTCATGCAAGGAACCTGAGCTTGGCCCGGACCTACACGCCACAAGCCCCGATCTCGACCGGCCTGCGGGGCCGCTGCCCCCGCTGTGGCGAAGGCCACCTGTTCAAGGGCTTCCTCACCGTCGCCCCCTCCTGCGAAGCCTGCGGCCTCGATTATGGGATGTTCGATTCCGGCGACGGCCCGGCCTTCTTTGTGATGTCGATCGTCGGCATCTTCGTGGTCGGCCTCGCCCTTTGGATGGAGATCACCTACCAGCCGCCGATGTGGGTCCACGGCCTCGTGGCGGGATCGCTCTCCGTAGGCTTGAGCCTCCTTCTGGTACGCCCGCTGAAGGGCATGCTCCTCGCCCTGCAATATGCGAACAAGGCCGAGCAGGGGCGCTTCGAGCCGTGACCGCGGCCGAGACCGCCCCGCGCACGCGCCCCGGCGCGATCCGCGATCTGTTCCCCCCGGCGCTCGCGACGCTGATCGCCCTGGCGATCCTGCTCGGGCTCGGCGTGTGGCAGCTCGAGCGCAAGGGCGAGAAGGAGGCGCTGATCGCCCGCATCGTCTCGCGCTCGCAGGCCGAACCGGTGACGACGCCCGCCGACTGGAACCCCACGCGCGACGAGTTCGAGCACGTCCGCGTCGCCGGGCGCTTCCTCAACGACCGCGAGACCCTGGTGCACGGGCTCGCGGCCGGTGAGACGCCGGGCCGGGCGCTGCAGGGCTACTACGTGATCACGCCGTTCCGGCGCGACGACGGCGCGATCGTGCTGGTCAACCGCGGCTTCGTGCCGACCGAGCTGAAGGACCAGGCCGACCGTCGCGACGGGCTGGTCGAAGGCGAGACCACCATCGTCGGCCTGCTGCGCGGAAGCGAGCCGAGGACGATGTTCGTGCCGGCGCCGGACCCCGTGCGCAACGAGTGGTTCAACCGCGACGTGCCCGGCATCGCCGCCGCGCGCGGGTTCCCGGACGCCACGCCCTACCTGATCGAGGTCGACGCCACCCCCGGGAGCAAGACCTGGCCGCGCGGCGGGCAGCTCCGGGTCGACCTGCCGAACAACCACCTGCAATACGCCTTCACTTGGTTCGGCATCGCCGCCTGCCTGCTCGGTGTCTTTTCCGTTTTCGCCTGGAAGCGCCTGCACGAGCTCGAGCCGCCTGCCGCCTGAGTCGCACTTGCGGCGGCGGTGAGGCCGGCTACACTCGCCGCGTTCGATGGCGGAGTGGTCCCCGATGCGCTGCTGGCTCGCCTTGTTCCTCGCCTTCGCACTGACGCCGGCGCACGCGGCCGACGACGGCGCGCGTGACGCAGCGCGTGCGACCATCACGCGCCAGGCCGAAGCGCTGGTGCGCGACGACGCCACCACCGCCTACGCTCAGGCGGCGCCGTCGATCCAGGGCATGTTCCCGACCGCGGACGTGTTCCTCGGCATGGTCCGCAACAGCTACCGCCCGGTCTACCGCCACCGCAGCTTCGTCTTCGGCAAGCTGCTCGACCTCGGCGACGGCGCCCTGTCGCAGGACGTGGCGATCCAGGACGAGGACGGCATCGATTGGACCGCCGTCTACAGCCTCGAGCGCGGCGCGGACGGCCAATGGCGCATCAGCGGCTGCCGGCTGATGAAGGCCGAGGGCACGAACGCCTGAACGGCGACGGCCTGCGTAGAGCCCTCGATCCTGCAGGGCGCTTGCAGAAGGCACGACACCGTCATTCCGGGTCGCCATAGGCGAGCCTGGAATCCAGAACCGCCGATGGTGGAAAGTCCTGCTCGACCTGTGGTTCTGGATCCAGGGCTCCGCTGCGCGGCTCCGGGATGACGCAGTGGTGCCAGTGAGTTTCCGAACGGCGAATCGCCGTCTGCGATCCTCCCTCGGTTCAGGCGAGAGGCCGCCGAGCCGTGTGGCGGACGCCGAGGATGACGATCTCGTCGTCCCCGATGCGGTCGGCGACGGCATAGGAATAGGGCCGCACGACCATCCGCCGCCCCCCTGGGCGAGCCGTCGCGGCGCCGGCCTGGGGTTGTTGCTGCAACACATCGATCACGGCGCGGATACGTTCCTGCACGTTGTGCGCGCCGGTCGGATGCTGCTCGCCGATCGTCGTCAGGATGCGGTCGAGCTGACGTGCGGCTGGAAGGGTGAAACGCAGCCTCACAGGCCGTGCTTGGCCCAGATGGCGCGCACCTCGGCATCCGTGGCGAACTCGGGGCGGTCGGCGGCCCGCTCGGATTCGTCCAGTCCCGCAGTTTCCTCAGGCGTGAACCGATAAACGGCCGTGTCGTCGCCGACGAAGGCCAGCACCACCCGCGCGACCTCGTCCTGCATCTCGGGGGAAAGCCCGCGCGCGGTGGCCACCGCCTTTTCAAGGAGATCCGTCATGCTCGCACGATGGCCGGAATCGGCGGACGGCAAAAGCGGAATCGATGGCGTCGCCACAGGCTCGGTCGGCCATCGCGAGCGCGATCCTTCTCAGGCGGCCGCGAAAGCCGAGGGCGATCTGTGGCCGACCCCGTTTCGACAGGCCCGAACCGATCGTGTAGAGGGGGCGCCTTCCCCGGAGGCCCCCGTGCTGCACGTCTCGACCCGCGGATCCGCCGCGCCGCTCTCGTTTTCCGATGCCCTGCTCGCCGGGCTCGCCCGCGACGGCGGGCTCTACGTGCCCGAGGCGTGGCCGACGATCACGAAACCGGAAATCGCGGGGCTCGCGGGCAAGCGCTACGCCGACGCCGCCAAGCTGGTGCTGCGCCCCCTGATCGACGGCGAGATCGCCGACGCCGACCTCGATCGGATGATCGAGGAGGCCTACGCCACCTTCCGCCACCCGGCGATCTGCCCGCTGACCCAGCTCGACGACAACCTGTTCCTGCTCGAGCTCTTCCACGGCCCGACGCTCGCGTTCAAGGACGTGGCGATGCAGCTGCTCGGGCGCCTGATGGACCACGTGCTCCGCGCCCGCGGCAGCCGCGCCACCATCGTCGGCGCGACCTCGGGCGACACCGGCAGCGCCGCGGTCGAAGCCTTCGGCGGGCTCGACCAGGTCGACGTCTTCATCCTGTTCCCGCACGGCCGCGTGTCGGAGGTGCAGCGTCGACAGATGACCTCGGTCGACGCGCCCAACGTCCACGCGCTCGCGGTCGACGGCAACTTCGACGACTGCCAGAACATGGTGAAGGCCATGTTCCAGCACGGCGACTTCGCCGACGCGGTGAAGCTCTCGGGCGTGAACTCGATCAACTGGGCCCGGGTCGCGGCGCAGGCGGTGTACTACTTCACCAGCGCGGTGGCGCTCGGCGCGCCGCACCGCAAGGTGTCGTTTTCGGTGCCGACGGGCAATTTCGGCGACGTGCTGGCGGGCTGGGTCGCCAAGCGCATGGGGCTGCCGATCGAGCGCCTGATGATCGGCACCAACGCCAACGACATCCTGGCGCGCACCCTGGAGCACGGCGCCTACGAGCTGCGCGGCGTCCACGCGACCACCTCGCCCTCGATGGACATCCAGATCTCCTCGAACTTCGAGCGGCTTCTGTTCGAGGCGCTCGGCCGCGACGCGTCCGCCCTCGGCCGGCTGATGGCGGGCCTGAAGCAGTCCGGCGGCTTCACCCTCGACGACGCGGTGCTCTCTGCGGTGCGGGCGGAGTTCGACGCCACCGCCGTGTCCGAGCCCGACGTGATGGACGAGATCGCCCAGACCCATGCTGCCACCGGCATGGTGCTCGACCCCCACAGCGCCATCGGCGTACGCGCCGCCCGCCGCCTGCTGAAGCGGGACCCGGCGACGCCGGTCGTCGCGCTGGCCACGGCGCATGCCGCGAAGTTCCCCGACGCGGTGAGCCGCGCCACCGGGGGCCTGCGCCCCGCCCTCCCCCCGCACCTCGCCGACCTGATGGACCGGCCGGAGCGCATGACACGAGTGGGCAACGACCAGGCCGAGGTCGAGGCCCTGATCCGGGATCGCGCTCGCATCACGAGGAGCGCATGAACGACGGGCAGGATTCGGTCGGCCACTCCGACGGGAAACCGTCGGCAAGCGCGAATGCGCATCGGCGCCGGTGCGCCGGAACGCCCTTGAGGCGTCTGCATCGAGGGCAACAACGATGAACCAGCACTTCGCCACACACGCCGCCTCGCCGGGCCTGCGCATCACCACCTTGGACAACGGCGTCACCGTCGCGACGGAGGCGATGCCCGGCGTCGCCACCGCGACGCTCGGCGTCTGGGTCGGGGCCGGATCGCGCCACGAGCGTCCGGACGAGAGCGGCCTGAGCCACCTCATCGAGCACATGGCGTTCAAGGGCACGCGCACGCGCTCGGCCCGCGCCATCGCCGAGGACATCGAGAACCTCGGCGGCGAGATCAACGCCGCGACCTCGGCCGAAGGCACGAGCTACACGGCGCGGGTGCTCGGCGAGGATGTCGGCACCGCGCTCGACGTGCTCGGCGACATCCTGACCGATTCCGTGTTCGACGCGGGCGAGCTCGCCCGCGAGAAGGGGGTGATCCTTCAGGAGCATGCCGGGATCGAGGATACGCCGGACGACGTGGTCTACGACGCCTTCACCGAGGCCGCGTTCCCCGACCAGCCGATCGGCCGCCCGATCATCGGCCGGCCCGAGACGATCAAGAGCTTCGACGAGGCCGGCATCCGCGCCTACCTCGCCCGCGAATACACCCCCGACCGCTTCGTGGTGGCCGCCGCCGGCGCCGTCGAGCACGAGGCCTTCGTGGCGTCGGCCGAGCGCCATTTCGGCGGCATGGCGAAGGCGGCGGCGCCCGAGGCGATCCCGGGAACCTACGGCGGCGGCGAGCGGCGCATGCCGAAGAAGCTCGAGCAGGCCAACCTCGTGATCGGCCTGCCCGGCCTGTCGTTCCGCGACGAGGCCTACTACGCCCTTCACATGTTCTCGCAGGTGCTCGGCGGCGGGCTGACTTCGCGGCTGTGGCAGGAGGTGCGCGAGACCCGCGGCCTCGCCTACGAGATCCAGGCCTTCCACTGGCCGTTCTCCGATTGCGGCCTGTTCGGCATCGGCGCGGCGACCTCCGGCGCGGACCTGCCCGAGCTCGTCGAGGTGACGCTGGAGGCGACCGCGCGGGCCGCCCGCGACCTCGACACCGTCGAGATCGCCCGGGCCAAGGCGCAGCTGAAGGTCTCGCTGCTCTCCGCGCTGGAGACGCCGGGCGGCCGGATCGAGCGCAACGCCCGCCAGATCCTCGCCTGGGGCCGGGTGATCCCGGCGGACGAAGTGATCGCCAAGGTCGACGCCGTGACGGTGGACCACGTGCGCGCGGCGGGCCGAGCGGTCCTCGCGGGCGCGCCGACGCTCGCCGCCATCGGCCCGATCAAGAAGCTGCCGTCCCTCGACCGGATCACCGCGGCTTTACGCGCCGCCTGAACGCGGCCGGGGACGCCCCCCTCAGGAGCGTCCCGAAACTTGTTTTAGCCGCAAAAGCGGGCGATCTGCGGCCCGGACGATCGCGCATACCAGCGGTGGGTGACGCCGGCCGCCGGGCCTCAGCCGCCTTGCTCACGGTTAATCCCGCCTCTACCACTGCGCGGAACCTGAGCCGTACTCGCCGCCGTACCCGGCCGGAACACTCGCCCGTTGCGCATCCTCGCCCTCTCCCTCGCACTCCTCGGCGGCCTTCTGTTCAGCGGTTCCGCGCGGGCCGTCGAGGCGGTGCGGGTCACCCTCGACGCGCCGGTCATCGACCTGACCACGGCGATCGAGCGTTACCGCTCGGACGGCGACCTGATCCAGATCTCCACGGCGCCCGGCAAGGACGGCATCGTCCGCCGCATCGTCGTGAAGGCGCGCGATGCCGGCGCGCGGCCCGACTGGATGGTGTTCGCGCTCACCAACGACACCGACGAGCAGATCGAGCGCATCCTCGTGGCGCCGCACTTCCGGCTGGTCGATTCCGGCGTGGTCTGGCCCGATCTCGGCGGCTCGCGCATCGCCGCGATCACCGCGAGCCAGGGCATCCGGCCCGAGCGCAACGAGAACCCCGAGGCGGACGAGTTCGTCATCACCCTCGATCCCGGCACGACGATCACCTACGTCGCCGAGCTGCGCGGCCCCAACATCCCGCAGGTGCACCTCTGGGATCAGGACGCCTACCGCAAGAAGGCCGCCGGGCTGACGCTGTACAAGGGAATCATCATCGGCATCAGCGGCTTGCTGGCGCTGTTCCTGACGATCGTCTTCGTGGTCAAGGGCGCGATCATCTTCCCCGCGGCCGCCGCCCTGGCGTGGTCGGTGCTGGCCTACGCCTGCATCGACTTCGGCTTCCTGCAGCGGGTCTTTCCGGTCACCGAGCTGGCCGAGCGGGTCTACCGCGCCTCCGCCGAGGCGGTGCTGGCGGCGACCCTGCTGGTGTTCCTGTTCGCTTACCTCAACCTTTCGCGTTGGCACGTGCGCTACAGCCACGTGGCGTTCTTCTGGCTGACCTTCCTCGCCGGCCTCGTCGGGCTGGCCCTGTTCGATCCGCCGGTGGCGGCGGGCGTGGCGCGCATCTCGATCGCGGCGGTGGCCGGCGTCGGGCTGCTGCTGATCGCGTACCTTGCCGCCCACAACGGCTACGACCGCGCCATCCTGCTCGTCCCGACCTGGACGCTTCTGGTGGTCTGGGTCACCGCCGCGGGCTTCGCGGTGACCGGACAGATCGGCAGCGAGCTGACCCAGCCCGCGCTGATCGGCGGCCTGGTGCTGATCGTCATGCTGATCGGCTTCACGGTGATGCAGCACGCCTTCGCCGGCGGCGGTCTCACCCACGCCCTGGTCTCCGACACCGAGCGGCGGGCGCTGGCGCTCACCGGCGCCGGCGACGTGGTGTTCGACTGGGACGTGCCGGGCGACCGCGTCTTCGCCGGCCAGGAGATCGAGGTCCAGCTCGGCCTCAAGCGTGGGGCGCTCGAAGGCCCGGCGGCGAACTGGCTCGGGCTGCTCCACCCGTTCGACATCGAGCGCTACTCGGCGACCCTCGACACCATGATCGAGGAGCGCCGCGGTCGCATCGTGCACGACTTCCGCCTGCGCACCACCGGCGGGGCCTACTATTGGTATCGCCTCAAGGCGCGCCCCGTGATCGGCAACGACGGCGAGGTCATCCGCATCGTCGGCACCATCGCCGACGTCACCGAGATCAAGACCGCCGAGGAGCGCCTGCTGCACGACGCCGTGCACGACAGCCTGACCGGCCTGCCCAATCGCGAGCTGTTCGGCGACCGGCTCGACGCGGCGCTCGCCTTCGCAAGCCAGGACCCGCGCCTGAAGCCGACGGTGATCGTCCTCGACATCGACCGATTCAAGGGCATCAACGACGCGATCGGCCTCTCGGCCGGCGATTCGATCCTGCTCACCCTGTCGCGCCGGCTCGGGCGCCTGCTGCGGCCGCAGGACACGCTGGCGCGAGTGGCCGGCGACGAGTTCGCGGTCATCCTCCTGTCGGAGCGCGAATCCGACCGCATCCTGGCCTTCGCCGAGATGATCCGCCGCGCCATCGCGACGCCGATCACCTATGCCGACCGCGAGATCTTCCTCACCGTCTCGATCGGCTTGGCGCTGCACGAGACCGGCGCCAGCCTGAAGCGCGACGAGGTGTTCAAGAACGCCGAGACGGCGATGGTCCAGGCCAAGCGCGGCGGCGGCGACCGCATCGACGTGTTCCGCGCCGACATGCGTGCGGAGCGCTCGGACCGGCTGATGCTGGAGAGCGACCTGCGCCGTTCGCTGGAACGCAACGAGATGAAGGTGCTGTTCCAGCCGGTGGTCCGCCTGGAGGACCGCACGGTGGCGGGTTTCGAGGCGATCCTGCGCTGGGACCACCCGAAGCTCGGCCGCATCCCGCCGGCTACCTTCATGCCGGTGGCGGAGGAGAGCGGCTTCGTCGTGAACCTCGGCATCTTCGCCCTGGAACGCACCGCGCTCGAACTCGCGGCCTGGCAGCGCTCGCTCGAGGTCGACCCGCCGATCTTCGCCTCGGTCAACGTCTCCTCGCGCCAGCTGCTGCGGCACGACCTACTGCACGACGTGAAGACGGTGCTCGCCCGCTCGGGCGTGATCCCGGGCTCGCTGAAGCTCGAGCTCACCGAAAGCCTGGTAATGGAGAACCCGGAATACGCCGCCCAGATGCTGACCCGCATCCACGACCTCGGCGCAGGGCTCTCCCTCGACGGCTTCGGCACCGGCTATTCGGCGCTGTCCTATCTCCAGCGCTTCCCGTTCGACACGATCAAGATCGACCAATCCTTCGTGCGCCAGATGGCGTCGGGCAAGACCGCGATCCTGCGCTCGATCGTGCGGATGGCCAACGAGCTGAACCTCGCCATCGTTGCCGAGGGTGCCGAGTCGGAAGCCGACGCCCAGGCCCTGGCCGAACTCGGCTGCGACTACGCTCAGGGCTACGCCTTCGGCGAGCCGATGACGATGCTCCAGGCCCGCCAGCTCGTCGGCGCGGCACCGGAAGCGGCCTGATCTAAATTCGATCCACAGGGCGCTTGTCGTGGCGTCCCGATCTCTTGCCCAACCGTCCCAAGGCTGCGGTTCGCGTTGAACGCGTCGGCGCCGCGCCCTAACGCTCGACCACCGGCCGATCCCCCAGCACCATGCGTGGCCGGGTTGCCGACAGGGCTGCGAACATCATGAAAAAACTACTCTTCTCCGCCGAAGGCCGGATCGGCCGCGGGACCTTCTGGAAGGGCGTCATCGTCTCGGTCTTCGGTGCCATGCTCGTCGCGGCGGCGTTGAACTACGCCCTGGCTCAGGCGATCCCGAACGAGGCCGGCGCGGGCGAAGGCTTCTCGGTCAACGGCGCCAACGCGGTCCCGTTCTTGGTCCTGAACCTGCTCACCACGGTCTTCATCGTCTGGTCGTCGGTCTGCCTCGGGATCAAGCGCTACCACGACCGCAACAAGCCCGGCGTGTGGGTGCTGCTGTCGCTCGTGCCGCTGGCCAACATCTGGTACTTCATCGAGACCGGGTTCCTCGGCGGCACCGTCGGCCCGAACAATTTCGGTCCCGATCCGCGCGGCCGCAGCCTCGCCGCCCCGACGGGCCTGTCGCCGGCGATCTGACGCCGCGCGACCGCCGCTTCGAAGGGGCCGGATGCCGGACTGCGAAGCGATTCGCGAGGAAGACGCGCGTCCGCTCCCGGGTTCCTCGGGGATGGGCGCTCGTCGTGTCTCGGTCGCCAAATGGGCGCCGCGTGCGCCTGTCGAAAGGCGGCCGACGTGACCGGTTCCGCATGCCATTTAAACCTCCCTTAACCATGCCGACGCAAGGTTGTGTGGAGAAATGGCGGGGCGCACGGCGTGCCCCCTGCGTGCTGGAGAACAGTGATGGCCGAAGCGGCAAGGCGGTTTCGCGAGACGAGCGGATCCGATGTGGTGCGCCGGCTGATCGCGCGCCCGATCCGCCTCGACCCGCCGCACATGGTCGCGGCGATGCCCACCCCGACCGCGTTCGAGCGGCGCGCCGAGGCTTCGTTTTCCGAGACGATCGCGGACGAGGCCGCCCTCGAAGCCGTCGAGGCCGAGGATGCGGACTTCGATGACGAGGTCGAGGAGGACGTCGTCGAGCGTCTCCAGGCCGAGATGGCCGTGATGAAGGCGATCCTGATGGCCGAGCGGGCCGAAGCCGCCTCGCTTCGCGCCCGGATGGAACAGTACGTCGAGCCGGAGCCGATCGGCGCGGAAGCGCGCGCCACCCGCGAGCGCTGGGCCGGGATGGTCGACCGCCTCCTGATGTCCGCGCGCTGATCGCTGCCATCCTCATGACATTCGGGAGACGACCATGAGCGCGCGCTGCTCGCTCGTCGTCAACGGCAAGTCCGTGCGCGTCGCCACCGGCGACACCCCGCTCGATGCGGCCGTCGAAGACGGGATGATCGCCTACGCCCAGGCCACCCACGGCGCCGCCGTGCCGGGACAGGGCGCAAGCCCGGGCGCGCGCCGCGTGCCGGGCCGGCGCGAGCGCACCGACCCGATCCGGCTGGCCCTGCCCGCCGGCCCCGCGATCCTCGCGCAGGCCGAGGAACCGGCGCCTGCGGTCGCGATGCGCACGGGCACCGTCACCGACGTCCGCGCGCTGACCACACACGTGATCGAGCTGGTCGTCACCGTGAACAAGGACCTGCCGCTCGGCCCCGGCGCCCAGGTCGCCCTCGCGCTCGACGGCGTCGGCCTGCGCACCCTGTGCCCGACCCTGCGCGTCGACGGCTCGGCGGAGCTGAACGAGCTCGTGTTCCACCTCGCGCGGGACGAGGACGGCTGGTCGCTCGCCGACTCGCTGCCGCTGCACGCCGACGTGAAGGTCCGCGGACCGGTCGGGCGAGCCCAGTACCGCCCCGGCGGCGGGCGCCTCGTCCTCGTCTCCGCCGGCTGCGGTTTCGGCCAGATCTGGTCGATCGCCCGGGCGGCGCGCTACATCGAGCCGACCCGCGACATGTGCGTCGTCGTCGGCGCGCGCGATCCCCTCGACCTCTACATGCGCGAGAGCCTGGAATGGCTGCGGGCCACCGGCGTCGGGCGCATCGTGCTCAGCGCCGACCGGAGCCGCCAGCGACCGCCGGACGTGCGGCCGGGCCCGCTCACCGCCCACCTTCCGGCGCTCCGAGCCACCGACGTGGTGCACGTGGCCGGCGACAGCTCGACCGTCGGCGCCGTGCAGGTGCTGGCCGCCGCCGTCGGCGCGCGCTGCTACCCGGTTCTGGTCGACGCGTAGACCGCGCGCCGCGCCGCCTTGTTTGACGCTTTCGGGCCGCGGTGTTTCACGCATCGCCGCGCAACGGTCCCGGATGGATCGCTCGAAGCACCGCGCGGCTCCCTCTCCCATGGGGAGAGGGTTGGAGTGAGGGGCGTGACCTCTCCGGACGGTTCTCGTCCCTCACCCTGCCCCTCTCCCGCTCGGGAGAGGGGACCCGCGTGCGACCTGCACGGTTGAGGAGGCCGTCCGCCCCGACCCAGGATCGAAACCGGCGAAGCCGCGCTTAGACCCCGTTTCATAATGGGGTGAGCGGCAGGTGTCGCGGGCGTTGGGAGAGTGTCTGACGCTCACCCTGGATCGCCGATGTGGACCCCTACCGCTCGCACCGAGCTTGCGCGCGAAAGCCGCCCCT